>JABJCS010000686.1 GCA_018665505.1 Alphaproteobacteria bacterium | reverse complement strand
ATACGGATTGGCGAACCGCCTTGATCGTCACTGGCGGGATCGGCCTGCTGGTATTGGCGGTTATGACCGTGAGGCGCAGAGTCCTCATAGGCGAAAGCCATAGCGAAAGCGAAGTAGGCCAACACGCGGGCTGTAAGGGCATCGCTCTTTTGCTGACACCACCGGTATTGCTATTCCTCGCATTCTTCATTCTCTACGGAATGGCGAGCGGCGGCCTCCTCGCCTTTACAGTGAGTGGATTGATCGACCTTCATGGCCTCGGGTTGGACACCGCCAACACCGCTCTGACAGGGCATCTCTTCGGCGTCGTCGGCGGCATTTTGCTCGCGGGATTCGTCGTCGACAAATATCCACGACATATTGTGACGGCTGCCGCAGCTTTGATATTAGCGGCTGTCGCGACAGTGCTTCCGGTCTTTTTCGGACCGATGGAAGGAATCTTGATCGTGATCATGATCGCCGCAGGTGTCGGCCTCGGCGCGGTTCTCCCGGCGCGTGACCTAATGCTGAAAGCAATCATTCCGGCGGGACAAACCGGAAAGGTATTCGGTTTCGTTTTCGTCGGCTATTCGATCGGCGTCAGTCTGGCACCACTACTTCTCGGCTCCCTACTCGATGCGGGAATGCCGGCAATGGTGTTCAGCATTTCAGCGGGCTTCGCGGTGCTCTCATTAATCGCAATTGCCGCAGCGTATTTGTTGTCTCCGAAAACCTAACTCCGCAAGTTCCTGCGCGCTTCGTCCGCGTCCCAGTGCAGAAAATCGGGACCGAGTTGATCGAGCGACGGGCAGCCGAGTTGCTTCATATTAGTTTCGATTTCTGAGCGGACGATCTCTACCGCCTTAGCGGCACCTGGTTGCCCACCGGCGATGCAGCCGTAGAGCGTCGGCCTGCCCATGAAGATGAATTTCGCCCCCATGCAGAGCGCGATCATAATGTCTGCCCCCCGCCGAATGCCACCATCCAGCATCAAAGTCATCCGGTCGCCAACCGCCGCGTCGATTGCGGGAAGTACGTCGAGCGGCGACGGTGCACGGTCGAGCTGCCGGGCGCCATGATTGGAAATCATCAACCCATCCACACCCGCTTCGGCGGCGCGGATCGCATCGTCGACTCGCATGATTCCCTTCAGCACCAAATTTCCAGACCAAATTTCCCGGAAATGTTCGATGTCCTTCCAGGTCAGAGGACCGGGGAATTGGTTGGCGACAAATTCACCGACTTCTTCCGCGCTTGATCCGGCCGGAGCGTATTGTTCCCAATTTGCCAGCATGGCGATGCCATTGGTCATGTAATCCTTGAGCCAGAGCGGATGGCGCAACGCGTCCAATTTTGTCGCCAAGGACAATTTTAGCGGCCGTCCGAAACCGTTGCGTTTATTGCGCTCGCGATTGCCGCTGGCGGGGACGTCGACGGTGATCACCAAGGTCGGGATACCGAGATCAGCGGCCCGCTTGACCTGGTCATCCGCAATCGCTCGGTCTTTCGCCGTATAAAGTTGGTACCAGCCATGATCCGGCGCTTCGCGGGCCATATCTTCCATGCGGGCAGTCGCCGCGCCAGACATGATAAAGGGGATGTTCGCATCGCGTGCCGCGCGCGCCAGCATCAGATCGCCTTTATGCCGGTAGTTGGAAATACCACCGGTTGGCGCGATCCCATAGGCGCTGGAATAGGTGCGCCCGAACAATTCCGTATCCTGATTGATACTGGAGATATCCACCATGTATCGCGGTACCAGGGCGCGGTTACGGAAGGCGTCCTCGTTCCTCGCGAGGCCGGATTCATCCTCCGACCCGCCTTCGATGAAATCATAGATGAGCTTTGGCACGCGCTGTTTTGCGACTTTCCGCAAATCATCCAGATTGATGCAATCGTCGAGCTTCATGGAATTATCCTTCGCTGGCCCCTATTGGCGAAATTCAAGATAGCGCGGAGACGCGTGGTGGCGAGAGCCGAGTCCGCAGGGCAGGAATACTTAGTAAGGTGCCTCGACACCTTGCTCGGAGACTCGGCCCTCCTGCCATTCCGTTCCTTTAAAATAGACCTGGCGTTGTCGCTCCTCCGCCATTTGATGGAACGCGACGGCAACCGGGTCCAAATCACAGGTCGGCACCGGTTCGTGCTCGAAGTGACCAAAGGCGTCGCTGCCTCTAACCAGGGCCGCACTGTCCCAATCGGAAAGTATTTGGCGGGTTTGCGGCGGAATGTAGCGGAGGACAATTGCAATGCGCCGGTCGTCGCTATTATTGGGATACGAAGCATGGGCAATTGAATAATCGAACAGCGCGGCTTCGCCTGTTTGCAATTCAACATTGACCGCCTTGCTCTCATCGATGTCCATAATGCTTTGCCCGCGCGTCAGCATGTTATGCTCCGCTCGTGTATCCACATGGGGCATTGGCGGATTCAGATGACTGCCCGGCAGCATCCGCATGCAACCGCTCTCAATGGTCGCGGGAGAAAGCGCCACCCAAACACTCACCAGATCTTTGGTGTCGAGGCCCCAGTAATTGTTATCCTGATGCCAAGATACATAATTCGGGCTGTGCGGCTCCTTGATGAACCAATGGGTCGTCCAACACAGAATGTCCGGCCCGATCAGATCTTCCACCGGGTCGAGGATATGCGGTGCCCGAACCAGGTCCGCGAGCCACTTGAACAGTAAATGCGTCTTAAACCGATGAGCCCCTTTCAGCGCGCCGCCATTCGCGGCTTCAAAAGTTTCGAGCTGGTGGCGGTAATCGGCCGCAGCTGTCTCGCTCACACCTGGGATCGGAAAATGAAAACCGTCCCGGCGTAGTCGATCAATCGCGTCAGAGGTCAGTACTTTTGGCATGGTGCATCTCCTGTTCCGTAGCGCCGCCGACGATATTCTCAGGGTTTCGCCCGATTCTAGTCAAATGTTAAAGCTTGATCCCTCGACGGAGATGGGAATTCGCCGAGAACGGCTCCACTTTATTATTAACGAATTCGCGTCGCGGACCCCGCGGTGTTGAGCAATCGCGAAAGGGAGAACACTCGGGATGGAAAAGAAACAGTTCGGCCGCACGGGTCTCGAATTATCAATGTTGACGTTCGGATGCGGTGCCGTCGGCGGTTTAATGACCAAAGGTAGCGCAGCAGATCAAGATAATGCCGTGGCTTGGGCGCGCGATAACGGCATCAATCACTTCGATACCGCGCCGAGTTACGGCAATACCACTTCGGAAACAAACCTCGGACGGGCCCTGGGGCGGAACCGCGACGGCATTATCGTCAGTACGAAAGTCGGCGTGACCGAAGAAGACCAAGGCGATTTAGCCACGGCAATCCGCACTTCCCTTGAGGCGAGCTTGAGCCGACTGCAACAGGACCATGTCGATATATTTCAGCTGCACAACACTTTGGAAGACCCAAACGACAAACGCGGGAACATATCCGCGGATCAAGTCTTGGACGAAATCGTTCCGGTGTTCGAGAAGCTCCGCGATGAAGGGAAAACCCGCTTCCTCGGCTTTACCGCCAAAGGCAATACGGACGCACTGCATCGATTGATCGAGTCCGGATGTTTCGACAGCGCGCAAATTTTTTACAACATGCTTGTCCCGTCTGCCGGAGAAACCGTGGCGGCCGGCTATCCGGCACAGGATTACCGCCAACTCTTGAGCGCGGCCAACCGACACGGCGTCGGCTCGATCGGCGTGCGGGTGCTCGCCGGTGGTGCACTTTCCGGCACCGAAGCCCGGCATCCCTTGAGCCTGCAGAATGTGACCCCGATCGGGGCGAGCCACGACTACGCGACGGATGTGCGGCGCGCGCTGCGGTTCCAGCCACTTATCGATTCGGGTCACGCGGCGACGCTACCTGAATTGGCGGTTCGGTACGTGATCTCGAACTCAGCGCTTTCGACGGTCGAGATCGGGATCGCGACACATGGAGAGTTCCGGCAAGCCGTCGATGCAGTTAACAAAGGGCCGCTATCGCCGGATGCCTTGAGCACCATTAAATCCATCCAAGCCGAGTTTGTGTGAGTACGCAATCGGGCTTCGAAGCGGCGGCCATGATGGGCTGCTCCCAACACACGTAGCCTAAGCTGGGATGACGGCCTCGCCCTTGGTCTGGGTGCGCCACATAAAACGATTAAGGGTCTCGTCCACTGGATGGCGCATGTGCAGCATCATGCGGTTGTCCCATACGACCACCTGACCGACCTGCCATTTGTGGCGATAGCAAAACTCCGGCTTGGTCGCATGCTCCCAAAGCGCGTTGAGCAGTGCTTCGCTCTCATTCAGCGACAGGCCAGTGATATATCCGTTGGTACGGCGGCCGAGATAGATTGCCTCCTCGCCGGTTGTCGGCACCCTGCGGAGAATTGGATGCGCGTGGCCGATGGCTTCGACTGGTGTGACCGGGGGTGTCATGCCGGGGCGAAGCTTACCGCTGGGGGTGTAGGTAGAGTCGTGTTTGGCGGTCAGGCCGAGGACACGCTCGCGCAACGCGGACGGCAACGCTTTCGCCGCCATCACCTGATTGCAAAATCCCGTATCGCCGCCCTCTTCCGGAAGTATGCGCGCGTGGAGCAAACTGAACGTGGGCGGCACCGGAATATAGGACATGTCGGTGTGCCATTCCCATTCACCAAAAAATGTCTTCGCGACAGGCTTCCGCTCCAAGGTGTCGGGCTCCAGATTACCGATCATTGCCAAGAAAGGGTCGATCCCCTTCGCTTTGAGCGCGGCCACCTGCTCTTCAACCGGTAATATTTTCTCGCCGGGTTCGGCCTTTTTACCAATCCCGTTAATACGGCCCGGCCCAAATTCGTTCTCGCCGAAAACAGCTGTCAGCGCATGCAACTCGTCACTTTCCAACAGACGTCCGAAAGAGAAACACATTAAACCATGACGCTCCCGGTATACGTCCCAAATCACATCACGCTGCGCCTCCGTCATCTCATGCGGCGTAAGCCCCAGAACTTCCGCACCAAATCGCGCGCCCTCTAACGGTCTGATGGTCAACCCGGCTCTGGTCTCGGTATCAGTCATCGCTTTAGTCCCTCATAAGTCGTCTACTTCTCCCAAAGGGCACTTCCGGGAGGAAGTGTTTTCACCGTCCCGTGGGGAAATTGGCGTTCTTGGCCGGCACTTCGGTCGCAATTTTCCTCGGCTTGCTGGACATACGCAAATTGATATCCAGCATTACTTTTTAATTCCTCTATGTTCTGACGAATATTTATTCAGACAGAACGGTAACTAAGAATTGTCGGGAGAGAGTTCGTCATGCAAGCGGATTATGTAATCGTGGGTGCCGGTTCGGCGGGTTGTGTGCTCGCCAACCGGCTGACGGAAGACCCAAACACGCGCGTCATTCTATTGGAAGCGGGCGGCAAGGATACCAACCCGTATATTCATATTCCCGCCGGCTATATGAAACTTCTGGATCATCCCAAGGTGACTTGGGGATATAAGGCGGACAAGGACTCGGGTCTGAACGGTCGTGAAATACCCTATCCGCGCGGCAAAGTGCTGGGCGGATCCAGCTCCATCAACGGCATGATCTATATTCGCTCGCAACCAGAGGATTACGATCATTGGGCGCAGATGGGCAACCGGGGCTGGGACGCTGCCAGTACTTTCCCGTATTTCCGGAAGGCAGAAAACTGGGAGGGTCCGGCCGACGCCGTCCACGCTAAAGGCGGACCGCTCTTCACATCGCAAAACCGCGACAAGCCAGAGCTTTGCGAAATCGCTATTGAGGCCGGCCGACAAATGGGTTGGGCTTATCGAGAAGACCTCAATGACTTACCCCATGGATTGGGCGACCATATCGGTTGGGTACAGCAAACCCGGGGCGGGCGGTTTCGGGCCAGCACCGCCCGCTCTTATCTACGCCCGGCGATGGGTCGCGCGAATTTGCAGGTCATTACAAACGCCTTGGTCCACCGGATCGTTTTAGAAGGTAAACGGGCGGTAGGCGTCGAGTTCTCCCGCGATGGAACGACGCAGCGTGCGGATGCAGGTGGAGAAGTGATTCTATCGGGCGGCGCCATCGGGTCGCCTCATATATTGCAATTGTCCGGCATCGGAGACCCCGATCATTTGAGGAAGATCGGGATTGACACCGAGCATGCATTAAGAGGTGTGGGGAAGAACTTTCAAGACCATTTCATCGTTCGCGTTCAGGCTGACGTGCAGAATATTGCAACACTGAACGAACGTTCGCGGGGCTTACGATTCGCCGCCGAATTGATGAAATACGCCTTTAACGGCACAGGCATGCTGACATACGCGGCATCCCTTCTCGCCGCATCGGTGAAAGTTCTTCCGGAATCGGCGACACCCGATGTGCAGGCGCTGTTCGCTTCGGCGAGTTT
>JABJCS010000086.1 GCA_018665505.1 Alphaproteobacteria bacterium | reverse complement strand
CAATCCGGCGCTTGGTCTTGTAATCTTTACCGAATTCGATGCGCCCTTCCGTTCCACTGATAATCGCGTAATCCTTAGGACGACGCGCCTCAAAGAGCTCGGCCACTCGTGGTAGACCACCCGTGATATCGCGGGTTTTCGATGATTCCCGCGGAATACGCGCGACGACATCACCGGCCTGCACTTCTTGACCATTCTCCACTGACAAGATGGCGTCGACAGACATGAAGTAACGGGCCTCGGAGCCATTCGGCAATTTCACGACTTCGTTGCTCTTATCACGCAAGGTAATCCGCGGCCGCAACTCGGCGCCTTTCGGCTGTTGCTTCCAATCGATAACCACTTTCGAGGATAGGCCCGTCGCATCGTCCATCACTTCGCGGACTGCAACGCCTTCGAGCAAGTCGACATAGTTGGCGATACCGTCCTTTTCCGTGATGATCGGAATGGTATACGGGTCCCATTCAGCCAGCTTGTCGCCCTTCTTCACCTCCGAACCTTCATCGATGAACAGCTTGGCACCATACGGAATACGGTGCCGGGCTCGGTCACGATCTTGCTCGTCCAGAAGGATCAATTCGCAGTTCCGGCCCATGATCACCGGATGGCCGGTCGAATCCATAACGACGTTACGGTTCTCTATCTTCACCTTGCCGTCGATTGAAGATTCGACAGAGGACTGCTCCGCTCCCCGCTGCGCGGCTCCACCAATATGGAAGGTCCGCATGGTCAGCTGTGTGCCCGGCTCACCAATCGATTGAGCCGCAATAACACCGACCGCTTCGCCGGAGTTCACAGATGTACCACGGGCCAAATCACGGCCATAACACGTCGCACACACACCACGTCGGCTCCCGCACGTAAGCGGTGAGCGAACGCGAAGCTGATCTAGGCCCGCCGTCTCGATGGCGTCGGCCTCGGGTTCTGTAATCATTTGGTTGCGTTTGACGATGATGTCACCCGACAACGGATCAACGATATCGTCCGCTGGGAACCTTCCGACGATACGTTCGGACAGGCTTTCGATGATTTCACCGCCTTCAATGACCGTCTCCAGCGTCAAGCCGTTATCGGTGCCGCAATCATCTTCGATAATGATGCAGTCTTGCGCCACATCGACGAGACGCCGCGTCAAGTAACCGGAGTTCGCGGTTTTCAACGCCGTATCAGCCAGACCTTTCCGCGCACCGTGAGTCGAGTTGAAATACTCAAGGACGCTCAAACCTTCCTTGAAGTTCGAGATGATCGGTGTCTCGATAATTTCACCCGACGGCTTCGCCATCAGGCCACGCATACCAGCCAATTGCTTGATCTGGGCTGCGGACCCCCGCGCACCGGAATGCGCCATCATGTAAACGGCGTTGAGCTCTCCGCCCTGACCGGACGACATGACTTTCATCATCTCGTCGGCGACTTCATCCGTGCAAGTCGACCAGACATCGACAACCTTGTTATATTTCTCGCCCTTGGTGATCAAACCATCGAGGTATTGCTGCTCATAGGTCTTGACCATGTCCTGAGCCGCATTGATCAGTCCTATCTTTGCCTCGGGAATGACTAGATCGTCCTTGCCGAACGAAATGCCGGCCCGTGCGGCTTGTCCGAAGCCAAGGGACATCATCCGGTCGGCGAAAATGCAGGTCTCTTTTTGACCGCAATGACGATAAACCTCGTCGATCACCGTCGTAATCTCGCGCTTCGTCAAAAGGCGATTAATCAGGCTGAACGGAACTTTCGGGCTGCGTGGCAGAATATCCGCAAGATACATTCGACCCGGTGTCGTGACCACGACCGGGCTAACCGGATTACCTTCTTCGTCGACGGTATTATAGCGCGCTTTAATACGCGCATTAAGAGAGACCGCATCCGTCGCGATCGCGTGCTCGATCTCACCGAGATTCGAGAAACGCGGTAGGCGATATGCCTTAAGCGCACCTGATTTTAGCGATTTCAAAGTCTTCGCGATATCGCTCACGTCCACTTCGATCGTCATTTCCTTGGGATTGCGAATTTGGACGTCTTGAGTTTCCAACACATCCTCCAGCATCTCCTTGCTGGAGATTTCGATCTCCTCGCCAACATGATCCAGCCGCTCGTGGCTCAAATAATAGAGCCCGAGAACAATATCCTGTGACGGCACAATGATCGGCTTGCCGTTCGCCGGCGACAGAATGTTGTTCGTCGACATCATGAGCACGCGCGCTTCGAGTTGCGCTTCCAGCGACAATGGCACGTGAACGGCCATTTGGTCGCCATCGAAATCGGCGTTAAAGGCAGCACAGACCAGCGGATGCAGCTGGATGGCTTTACCTTCGATCAGAACCGGTTCAAACGCTTGGATGCCGAGACGGTGCAGCGTCGGCGCGCGGTTCAGGAGAACCGGATGCTCGCGGATGACCTCTTCCAGGATATCCCAGACTTCGGGTCGCTCCTTCTCCACCATTCGTTTGGCGGCCTTAATCGTGGTCGCCATACCGTAGAGTTCGAGCTTCGAATAAATGAACGGCTTGAAGAGTTCCAAGGCCATCTTCTTCGGCAAACCGCATTGATGCAGCAATAGCTCAGGGCCAACGACGATGACCGAACGGCCGGAATAATCGACGCGCTTGCCGAGTAGATTTTGGCGGAACCGGCCTTGCTTACCCTTGAGCATATCGCTCAACGATTTCAACGGCCGCTTGTTGGCACCGGTGATCACACGGCCACGGCGGCCGTTATCGAACAGCGCATCCACAGCTTCCTGTAACATCCGCTTCTCGTTGCGCACAATAATGTCTGGTGCGCGCAGCTCAATAAGCCGCTTCAATCGATTGTTGCGGTTGATAACGCGGCGGTAAAGATCGTTCAAATCCGACGTCGCGAACCGGCCTCCATCGAGCGGCACCAGCGGGCGCAGCTCCGGCGGAATAACCGGAATAACCTGCAAGACCATCCATTCCGGACGCGTGCCCGATTGGATAAAGGCTTCAACCAACTTTAACCGCTTGACCAGTTTCTTGCGCTTGGCTTCTGAATTTGTCTCTTTCAGGTCGATGCGAATTTGCTCGCGTTCGGCCTCGAGGTCGAGACTCTGCAGCATGTCCTGCAGCGCTTCGGCACCAATCTTCGCAGTGAAGGATTCAGCGCCGTATTCGTCGAGCGCATCATAGTATTCATCGTCCGACAGCAGTTGATTGACCGTCAGCGGCGACAGACCCGGCTCAATCACTACATAGTTTTCAAAATAGAGGATACGCTCAAGCTCTTTCAACGTCATATCGAGCAACAATCCGATGCGGCTCGGGAGTGACTTTAAGAACCAGATATGCGCGACTGGAGAGGCCAATTCGATATGCCCCATACGCTCGCGGCGTACCTTGGAAAGGGTTACCTCGACGCCGCACTTCTCGCAGATGATACCGCGATACTTCATGCGCTTATACTTGCCGCACAAGCATTCGTAATCCTTGATCGGACCAAAGATGCGGGCGCAGAACAGGCCATCCCGTTCCGGCTTGAACGTCCGGTAGTTGATGGTTTCAGGTTTTTTGATCT
>JABJCS010000685.1 GCA_018665505.1 Alphaproteobacteria bacterium | reverse complement strand
TGACAAAACCTTCCAGACCATGGCTCAAACCTGTTGTTGATTACGTACCGCTCGCAATTTTTCTGCTGACCTATTGGCAGATGGGACTCTATGCCGCGACCGCCGCGTTGATGGTAGCGGTCACCATCGGCATTTCTTTGTCCTATACGCTGGAGCGGACAGTACCGATCATGCCGCTTGTCACGGGCGGATTGGTGATGGTCTTCGGTGGCCTGACCCTGGCACTGGACGATGAGCGCTTCATCAAGATGAAGCCGACCATCGTGCAAGCTTTGTTCGCCATTATCATGTTTGGCGGATTGATCTTAAATAAGCCGGTCCTCAAGCCACTGTTCGGTAAAGCCTGGCAATTGCGCGACGAAGGTTGGCGTATACTCACCCTTCGCTTCGGCATCTTCTTTATCGTCGCGGGCGCGTTAAACGAAGTTGTCTGGCGGACACAGACCACCGATGTTTGGGTCAGTTTTAAGGTGTTCGGCCTGATGGGCCTCACCTTCATGTTCATGATGAGCCAAGTGCCGATGATACAGCGCTATCATATTCCGGAAGGAGATGGTGACGCCTCGGCCGACTAAACCGGGTTCACACCAATATATTCAACAACGATCCACGCGGCGGCGGTGAGTCGAACGCTAATTGGGAATCGACATCGCGCCCCTGCGGCTCAGCAATTGACGCAGGTGCTTCTGGCTTAGCTTCTGTAACGGAATCTTGGCGGCGCGCTTCCGGTGCCGGTCGTGACGGCGTCGGTGCGGGTCCAATTCGGGGACCAATACTCGAAGGCGAATCGACCATTGTTCGGCATTCCCGCTATTACATCTTCACCCAATATGACAGCGCAACCTGACGAAATGGTTAATCGGTGAGCGCCGCCACGCCGGGTAATTCCCGCCCTTCGAGCCATTCGAGAAAGGCACCGCCCGCGGTCGAGACATAGGTAAACCCATCAATCGCCTCCGCACCGGCCAACGCCGCCACTGTATCGCCTCCGCCGGCGACCGAGACTAGCGTGCCGGCCGCTGTCAGCTCCGCCGCGCGCCGTGCGACTGTGTTGGTGCCGACATTAAACGGCGGCACTTCGAACGCACCAAGTGGACCGTTCCACAACAAAGTGCCGCAGTCGGCCAAGTGCTTGTTCAACGCCGCCACGGAATCAGGTCCCACATCGAGGATCATGCGGTCGGACGGCACCGCCGCGATGGGCACTGTCTCCGTTGCAACACCCTCCTCCAGCGCCGAGGCGATGACCACGTCGCTTGGCAGAACGATCCGGCATCCGACCTCATCTGCCCGTGCCATAATTTCAAGCGCGGTATTCGCAAGGTCGGCCTCGCAAAGGCTGGCGCCCACATCGGTTCCCAGCGCGAACAAAAATGTATTGGCCATGCCGCCGCCGATAATCAGCGAATCGACCTTATCCAAAAGATGCCCAAGGACGGTGAGTTTGGAAGAAACCTTGGCACCGCCGACCAGCGCCGCCACGGGTTTGCGCGGTGTCTCCAGTGCGGCGGTTAGGGCCTCCAATTCCGCCTGCATACCGCGGCCCGCATAGGCCGGTATATGACGGGTGATGCCGGCGGTAGAAGCGTGTGCCCGGTGCGAGACCGAAAATCCGTCATTCACATAAAGGTCGCCATTCGCGGCGAGCGCTTTAGCGAATTCCGGATCATTTGCTTCCTCGCCCACATGGAAGCGCAAATTCTCCAGCAATACCAAACCACCGTCAGACAAACCGTTAATCGCGGCGCGGGCCGTCTCGCCGACGCAATCCTCGACAAAGTCGACCGGCAGTCCGCCAAGCGCAACGGATAGCGCGTCGGCGATGGGCCGCAAACTCATTTCGGGCACTACCTGGCCCTTTGGGCGGCCGAAATGCGAGACCACGGCGATGCGGGCGCCCTTCCCACTTAATTCCTTAAGGGTTGGCGCCAATCGGTCGAGCCGCGTGGTATCGGTTACCCGACCGTCACGGACAGGCACGTTCAAATCTCCACGCACGATAACGCGGCGGCCCCGACATTCCATTTGATCCAAGGTCTTGATCATTTTACCTCCGAAATATTGCTGCCTCGACCTACCTGATTCGTCATCTCTCGGCAATGCGCTCTCTTGATCCGAATGCGTTGCCTTCGCACATTAGGAGAGATCGCACCGGAGAGCGTTATGGCGAACAAAATCGATCAATTGATCTACCGCGCCACTCAGGGCGCGCGCACGGCTTGGTATTCAGCCCATTACGCGGCCGCCATGCGGCTCGCACCGAAGATCGATGAGCCGCCGGCCGGCGAACTTCCCGGTTGGCGCACCATTTATGAGGACCTCGAAGCGCTCCTGAGGCGAGACTGGCGTAATGTCCAAGACGGCCTGTATCCGGCACCAGAACCCGGGGGCGGTAACTTACCGCGTGCGGCCCGGCGCTCCGTCTCCTTTTTCCGGGATCTTCGCAACGTTAACCGGCGGCGCGTTGAGGCAAACGGTAACGAAATCTTTGACCCGGATTTAGGTGCGCGCTACCCACGTTATTACCTACAGAATTTTCACTATCAGAGTGGCGGATATCTGACCTCGGACTCCGCCGACCTTTACGATCATCAGGTAGAGGTTCTGTTCATCGGCGGCGCGGATGCCATGCGCCGCCAAGCGCTCGGTGCTTTATCACGGCACTTGCGCGTTCATCCAATGGATGGAGCAGGTCATCTGGATATCGCCTGCGGAACCGGCCGGTTTCTGGAAATCCTGAAGGATGCTCATCCGCGAATGCGTGTGACCGGTATCGACCTCAGCCACGCTTATCTCAAGGCTGCGAAACGGGCGCTCAAACTTTGGTCCCGCGCGCCTCTCTTGCAAGCAAATGCGGAGGCGCTACCGTTCCCGGATGAATCTTTCGGCTCGCTGAGTTGCGTCTTCCTGTTTCATGAACTGCCGCAGAAAATCAGACGGGTTGTCACCAAGGAAGTCGCGCGGGTGCTGAGACCGGGGGGCCGGCTGTATTTTCTCGATTCGATGCAGCTCGGCGATCGACCAGATTACGACGCTCTATTGGACCGCTTTCCCATCGCTTTTCACGAACCCTTTTACCGGGATTTTATCCGCACCGATTTGACCCGTTTATTCGAGGAAGAGGGCCTTTTCGTGAGGACATCGGAACGGGCATTTTTTGCCAAACTGCTTGTCTTGGAAAAACCCGATAAGTCGGCGCCGGTCGTTACATAACCGTCCAGCTGCCGTCGCGCGCCTGACAGGCCACACCGACATATTCACGAGTCCGGCCACGAACAGTCAGTTGATTTTTGAATTCCCGGCACGGCGCACCCGTATGATGATGGCGTCCTTCCCGCGATGCCGTAACACTGCCGAAATTGCCTGAATTTGGGTTTTTCCAATTAATTCTCTTGCCGATCGGCGCCTGGTGCGCCGCCTTCGTAGCGCCGGACAGATGAAGGCGATCGGCTCGGTCCAAAGAACGGCCGACTTCGTTACCGAGCGCGGCGCCAGCCACTGCACCAATCGCGACCGCGGCCAGTCGCCCACGCCCCTGTCCGATTTGGGCCCCCGCCAAAGCGCCAAGACCCGCTCCAATCAGGGTACCACCGGTTTGCTTCGGTCCATCATGCGCCTGCATGCATCCTCCAAGTCCGAGGCCGATGATTATGATCAGTGATGTGTTTCGTACAAAGTTCATATCGTATCCTCCTTAAAAGAGTGCGGCGGGCGAGGGCTTCCGCGACCCGCCCGTCCCAATTCTATCTTCTAACGACGCCAATTCCGATTTCCAGGCCCGACCTCGCGGCAAATCTTGCGAGTGATCTTCCGGCGATGACCGTAATCGTCGAAAACGATTTTGGTTTTGATGCGGCAAACCTCACGCGTTTTGTGGCGGCGATGTGCCTTGGCCCAACGGACATCCGCATGGCGATGGCGATATCGCGGGCGATTCTCGGGTTGCACCAGGGCCGACCTTAAAATTCTCCGAAACAGGCGATCCAAATGGCGATCGCCGGACCATTCCTGCTCTTGTTGATGATGCCGATAGGCGGATGCTCTTTCGCCAGCTGCGGACGGCATCGTCATCAGGCTGGAACTCACCACCAAAGCGGCGGCGGTGATGGAAAGATATCGAATTGTGCGGTTCTTTATGAGTGCCATCGGTTTAATCCTTTCAATTAACAATTCCGTTTCCACGAGGGATCGTAGTAGGGATCACTCTCATTGCATCACTTCTGTATGCATAACTTATAACAAAAATACCTGCATTTGTGAATATAAAAATATTCATTTATTAAGTTATTGAAAAACTGAATGAATTTTTATCGGCACCCGATAATACCGCCTGATTGAGGTCGATTTTTTAAATTTATCTTCGATTCCGGATGTAAATTTGAATGTAAGTTGTTATATTGAGTAGAGCGAGCTCAACAGGACGGAAAGCGCACGTCGGATGGATTACAGTCGCGATCAACACGAAGAGTATCTTCGCATGACCGAGAAAGTCGGTGAGCATTGGCTCCAAGTGTTTCAAAACGACACGGAGTTCTGGTCGGCTGTTTATTGGGACCTTTTCACAAAGCTTTGGCAGGCTCGGGGCGACGTTCGGAAAACCGACGCCTTACGGTTCATGACGTCTGTCAAAAGCGCCCATACAGCTGGCAAGTATCTGGAAACAGCCATTCGGAGAGGCTTAGTCGAGGAGCGCGAAAACCCGGAAGATGCCAGATCAAAACTGGTGCGGCTGGCGCCCTTGCTGCGAGAACGGTTGGACAGCTTCCTGGACTCCGCCGTTGGCGAAATGAGCCGGGCATCGGATAGGGTCGCGCAACCCTAGTTCTCCGCATCAGATCAACGCTTAGAGGCCGAACGGCCCACTCCCATGCAATATAATTGTATATCCTACGGAGGTAGGATAGCATATGAGTTTAGACATAATGACAGTTGAGTGCTCGCAGGGAGAGAAGGTTTGCCCAGGACATCGACAAGTGCAGCGGCGAAACGCAGTCGAGCACAGGCGAAAACAGTAGATACGCATGTCGGCCAGCGCATTCGGGACAAACGGAACGAGCGCGGCATGAGTCAAACCGAGGTTGCGAATGCACTCGGAGTGACGTTTCAGCAAGTACAAAAATACGAACGTGGTACCAACAGAGTCGGCGCGTCACGCCTTTACGACTTATCGCGCATTCTGAACGTACCGGTACAATTCTTCTTCGAGGGATTGGAAAATCAGGCGGACACTTTAGGGGACGATGCGGAAAACGTCGTCCACTTAATGAAACCGGACACCATTGAATTGGTGGAAGCCTATTACAAGGTGGACAACCCGCATGTGCGGCGCCAAATCCTATCGACGATTCGCTCTATCTCCTTCGCCGACTAAGCCATATAGGCATATGCCTATCCGCCGATCTGATGGCTAAATTGCGGGCTATACCAAGCTCATCGAGCAGGCGAACTCCAGTGACTGGACACGGAATTTAATAACCGATTTTCGGTAACCTGGATCCCAGATGGTGCTTTGCGCTTCCGGGATGACAAGGTCGGAAATCCGGAGCAGGTAACCTTAAAAAATTCGACCGCCCGCCCCAGGATCGTTCTTCCGCTTATAACTCCGCTTCGCTGCGTCCGTCGATCGCCTCTTTCACACGCGGCGGTGACATCGGCAGTTCCGTCAATCGCCGACCCGTCGCATCCGCAACAGCGTTGGCGACTGCGGCCATCATCGGGCAGAGCGTCGCCTCGCCGACGCCTTTTACGCCAAACGGATGGTTCGTGTTCGGCACTTCGACCACCACGGTTTCGATAAACGGCAGGTCGGAGGCAACCGGAATACGGTAGTCGAGAAAACCCGGATTCTCGAGTTTGCCCTCGTCGTTGTAGATGTATTCCTCATTCAGCGCCCAGCCGATACCTTGGGCGGCTCCGCCCTGGTATTGACCTTCCACATAGCTCTTATGGATAGCGCGGCCCGCATCCTGCGCGACGACAACGCGCAGGACCGTGGATTGCCCCGTTTCCGAATCCACTTCGACATCAACCAAAGCCGTCGCAAAGCCCGGCGCTTGTCCGCCAGCAGCGATGGCTTTCGTGCTACCAAACGGCCCACCCGTCCCGGACGCTCCGGCTGCAAGGTCCTTTAGTGACAGAGGCTCGAACTCACCGACATTGGCGCCAGCCGGACGGGCATGTCCATCCGACCAATCGACCGCCTCCACATCGACATCCCAGTGTCAATATCGGTGTAAAAACCGGCCAGTATGTTGGCGTAAAACGCCACCAGTTGCGTAGTGATATGACAAGGGCCCCGATCGGGGCCCTTGTCATATCTTGCGGTGGTTGTTGAGGTCAGCGTTTGC
>JABJCS010000684.1 GCA_018665505.1 Alphaproteobacteria bacterium | reverse complement strand
TTTTAGGTTTCGTAAATGAGTTTCAATTTACATATTCTAATGATCTGACATCATTTGTGAACTGCGAATTCAAATCCACAATTTTTTATAGGTATTAAAGTGCGACTAATTTTTTAAAAACCTCATCTTCAGGAATGCCACGCGTCTGCTTGAGGCAATGTTCTGCCAGAAAATTCTCATTAATATCTATCGCATAAAACCATACCTATTCAGCGGAAATTTTGTTCAATCCCAGCTTAATATTATCGTCGCTCTAACCCGAAGGCAGATATCGCTGTGCCTTGAAATAAGGCTTGACGTTCGTCTTTAGTAAGTTGCGCATGATCCAGCAGTTGAGCGAGCAGGTCGGCCCACCTTCTTTGCCCTCCACCAAGGTCCGTGACCGGAAAATTGCTAGCTAACATCAGCCGGTGAGGACCAAAGAGTTCGACGATCCTTAGCGCTCGACTTTCGATATCAGCAAGCGTGACTTCTGGACCGAAGGGTTCAATCAGGCCTGAAAATTTTATTGTGACGTTGGGATGTTTGGCAAGCTCTTGTACCCCCTGATCCCACATGTCCATTTCACCCTCATCGGCAGGGGGAAGACCGCAGTGATCAATCACAATGCTGGCCGAGGGGAGCGCTCTGGCTAGTTCTGCAGCATCAGGTAAAAATTGCGGCGGGCATAGACATTCAATTGTTAAACCAGCATCAGCAACACTAGCCAGCGCTGCAAGTGTGATGGGTGTTTTAAGTTCATCGACGCGCTGCATTCTGTTGAGCATCAATCGGATACCGCAAACCAGTGGGTCCTGTTTTAGGGTATCAATGTCGCAAGCGACTTCGGGATCAAACGGGTCAAGCCAACCGACAATGCCTGAGACATGGGGAATGTCACGTGCAGTCTGCCTCAGCCAATCGGAATGCCCACGGTTTGGAGCGGATTGAACCACTATAGCGCCCGAAACTTTTTCGCCGGCCAGAAAATCCGTCAAAAGAACTTTGTCCGCCAAGGGCCCGAGATGTGGTTTAGTCTGGAGGACAAGGACATCATCCTCTCGGTCCTTATTCCACAGATGGACATGTGCATCAATTACGCCGTCGAAGATCATTGTGAAAGGCCCATACTCTCTACCGCTGTCCAAAAAACATTCGGTATGGGTTTTGCCAATTCGGCCATTGTTTTGCTAAGCTGCCCACTGCTGGATGCGCCCAAAAGCGTGGTGTCGATCCTCGAGTCTCTTTTGGGAAACTGTAACGCGGCAGCGGTCAAGCTGACATTGTATTCCTCTGCAACTCCGGCGAGCGCGCGTAATTGGACGCGGACACCATCCGTAACTGGCTTGTAATTGAACTGTGCGGTTGGAGCATCTGGTTTCGCGAGGCAGCCTGAATTAAGAATGCCACCCGCCACAATTTTAGTGCTGTTCTCTTTCGCTTCCCTAAGCAATATTTTTCCTGCACTGCGATCCAGCAATGTCCAACGGCCGGCCACTAAAATCACATCGGCGGCATCAGCATGTAGCGCGGAAAGCAATCCATCAATTGTATTGCACCCTGCACCTACTGCGCCAATACGCCCTTTCGCTTGTAGTTTTCTCAAGACGGGTAAGCCTTCTGAAAGGGCTTGTTCCTGAGCAGCTTCGATATCATGCAAGAACACTATATCCAGTCTCTCGCGGTTCAATCGCTCGCATGAACGCTCTATTGACTCGGTGATCGCTTTTTCGGAAAAATCCCAAACATCTGCCTCACCTGTGCTGACGGGTCCAGCTGTAGCAAACCGACGGGTGCGACCACATTTTGTAGAGATAATAACTTCCTCGGCGGCATCTTGTAGCGCTTGACCCAACCTAACTTCTGCTTGCCCACCTCCATACAGAGGTGCTGTGTCAAAGTAACGGATACCAGCATTCAAGGCAATATCAATTGAAGCCATGGCTTCATTCTGATCGACTAAGGCAACCGCCGCTGTACCGAAACCGAGTTTTGGCAGATCGATCCCGCTCATGGAAAAACTGTGTCCTTGCCGCCTAGAGCCCGCCGCCACGAGGTTGAGATATGGTTGGTTACTGCAGTGAGGCTTTGCTTCTCATCTGCTTTGCGAAGCGCCGATATGATCGCAAGATGTTCACTCATGGCGCTGACAAGGCGATCCTTGCTAAATTTACTGTTCATCCGTATCAGCCGGACACGGTCATCAAGCTTTTGGTATGAGTCTGAGATCAGAGTATTTTCAAGGTTGGCAATTAACGAGTCATGCAGATCAAGGTCAATTTTGAAGCCTTCGGCCCCAAGATCTTCGTCTATGCGATCTTGCATCTCGGCACGCGCCTTCATTTCAGACGTTCTTTTATATAAATCCTCTAAAAGTGGCTCGTTTGGCGCCCGTGCCATTCTACGCACAGCTTCTTGCTCAAATATCATCCGGAGTTGGTATGCCTCATTTACAAAGCGCACGTCCAGCTTGATAATCTGAATGCCGCGCTGTGGCAAAAGGTTGACAAGTCCCTCCGCTTCTAACCTTTTTAATGCTTCGCGCACGGCTCCCATCGGGCTTTCCAGAATGTCACAAAGCTCTCTTTGCGTGACGAAAGACCCTGGTGAAAGGGTGCGGTCAAACAAACGGTTCTTAAACCGATCATAGGCAATTTTGCGTGATGGCACGTTCAATTTAGTCTCCACTTAACTCGGCGGTAAGTTGGTTAGATAATTTTGATCTTCTACAACATGCCAGCGATTTGCGTAAACTGGGTGGGTTGCTTCAGCCCAAGCCCGTAGCAATTTCTTATCTGCCTTGCGACATTCAATTTTGGCAGCAATTTTTTCGGGGCTCCAGTGCAGCAAAATAAGATTTAGCAATTCTGCTCTGAGCTCTTCAAACTTCGGATTATCGATAAGATCAATCCGTTCAAGCGGATCATCTTGTAAATCAAAAAGCTGCATCGGGTAACTATGATAGTAAACTAGCTTGTAGCGACCCCAGATGACAGCGCGCTGCTGTACAGAATACCCTTCTGCCCAGGACGGTAGGTCATCAGTACAATGCTCGATAAAGATGGGAACTTCTTTTAGAGGGTCAACCGCTTGTCCGTCGAGCAAATCTGCAAAACTACGCATGGATGCATTTGGCAGTTCCAGTGCCCCAACCAACGAGAGGATCGTATTGCCCAGCGATCCTGTCGAAACTGGCTGATCCTG
>JABJCS010000085.1 GCA_018665505.1 Alphaproteobacteria bacterium | reverse complement strand
CGGCCGATGTTTTGGAGAAGATCATCGCGCGCATTCCGGCAGGTCGTTTGGGGCGGGCCGACGATATCGCACGCGGCGTCTTGTTCCTTACCGCCGACTCTTCCGATTTCATCACAGGCTCGACACTGTCGATCAATGGCGGTCAGCACATGTATTGAGGCCGGTTACGGGGTGGCTACCACTCGATGGTGCCGCCGTCGTATCTCTGGAAAGTACCTGACATCTCCGGCGTCATGGCGTCGATGACGCCGCGCATGCCGGAGACGCTTTCGTCGACGGGAATGCCCGTGCCGCCGGTTCGGGTCTCCGTTGCGACAGAACCCGGATGCAGGACAGCGGCGAGAATACCGCGTTCGGCGAATTCGATGGATATGCTTTTTACCGCCATATTGAGTGCCGCCTTACTGCAGCGATACGCGTAATGCCCGCCAGAGCCGTTATCGCCGATGGAGCCGGAGCGGGTACCGATGAAAATCATTAGTTTGCGCTCGCTCGCCGCGACGTGATCGACTAAGGCTTCGGCGACATAAACTGGCGCCACTGCATTCACCCGCATGACGCGGGTAAATTCGTCCATTTCCGGCAACATCAAGGGGCCGGGCCCGTCGGGCGCGAAGGTTGCTGCGTTGTTGATGAACAGATCGATGGCATCGCCTTTCAGTTCGTCCGCGAAGGCCACGACCGCCGTCTGGTCCGAGACATCCAGCTGATGGAAATGCGTATCGCTGCCGAGAGCGGTGAGCTTTTCGCGACTCTCTGCCTTCAGGCAAGTCGCATGCACTGTCCAGCCGTCGGCCGCATATTGGCGTGCGAACTCGAATCCAATGCCATAATCGCATCCCGTGATCAGAACCGTGGACATGTCTCTCTCCCGTCTTATTGTTGCTCGCGTTATTGACCGCAGCCTAGCCTAGAAACTCCGAGCGAGAAATCATGTCTTCAGAAATCATCCCGCAGATCGTCGATTTTTGGTTAGGCCCTAGCCTTCAAGGGCTTGAGGCGGCACGGGGTAGGCGGGACTTCTGGTACAAAGGCGGCAAGGAAGTCGATGATGAGATTCGCGAGCGTTTTGGCAATTTCATCCCACAGGCATGCAATGGCGAATTGGCGGATTGGCAGGCGACGCCAGACGGTGCCTTGGCGTTGATCTTGCTGCTCGATCAGTTCACCCGCAACTTGTTCCGCAGCACGCCGGATGCCTATCTCGGTGACCCGCATGCTTTCGCAATCGTGAACACGGCGATCAAGGATGGGTTGAACCAGGAATTGGGCCCGGTTCCTCGTATCTGGCTTTATCATCCATTTCACCATTCCGAACGGATAGAAGAACAGGATCGTGGCCTCGGGTTATTGAACGAGCTACTACGGGAAGCCTCGGCTGAATGGAGGCCCTATGTTGAGCGCAGCATTCAAGGTTGGACCCGGCATCGGAATATCGTTGCCAGGTTTGGACGGTTCCCGCATCGCAACGAGGTACTCGGCCGGTCGAGTACCGATGAAGAACTCGCCTTCTTAAGCTCGGACGGAGAATCTTTCGGTCAGGGCCCGCGACGGGTAGGAGACTTATAGAAGGCCTCCGACCTCGTGGGGAGTGGCTAACCCCGAGAGCGCACCGTGGCCAAAGTGTACCCGGCCAGATCTGCCATCGTATCGGGATCGAGCGTCAGGCCTCGCTGAACGAAGCGTTTGCAGGTCGAGATGTTGGTGCGGTCGAACCCACCAAGCGTTTCCAATATGCGCTCCACTGTTGGCTCCAGATCATTTTGATCAACAATCCGGCTGACGATACCGGAGGCCAGTGCGTGTTCGGCGTCATGCTCTTCCGTTGTGAGTACCATATCCATCAAGGTTTTTGGCGCGACGTGGGAGAGGGCCGAGAGCGCCAGTGTCGGTGCAGTGCCGTGTGGCATTTCGGTCAGTGCGAACGTGGCGTCGCGGCTGGAAATCGAAATATCAGCACCGCCCACCAGCGCGCATCCGAAACCGAGTGCCTTGCCTTGCACGACCGCGATGATCGGCAGCGGGCAGCGCCGGAAAGCGGCATAGACACCGAGGATACGGGACATGACGCGCTCGTGGATTTCAAATGCGTTGGTTGGTTTTCCTTCCGGCGGCGGCGTGCCTTGCACTCGGCCGTGGCAGAAGTCGGCGCCCGCTCCCCGCAGCACTATCCCCTTGAGGCCGTCATCGGGAGACGCTTCGTCGACCATTGCCGCCAATCCGTCGAGCATCGGGTCGGTTACCCGGTTTCCCTCGTTGGCACGATCTATGGTGATGTGAAGAAATGCGCTTTTACGTTCCGTCTTGAAGCCTTCGGACATCAGAAACCCTCTCTATTCTTTTTCTGTAATAGCCTTAATGTTGAAAGGAACATAGCCGCGTTGGCGCGGCGCAAAAGCCCCGAGGAAGAATTATCATGTACCCGGACTTGAATTCCCGATCAGCCCAACTCTATGAACGTGCGAAGCATGTGCTGCCTGGCGGCAATAGCCGGACGACCATCGATCTAAAACCGCATCCGATTTACGTGACCCACGCTGAAGGCAGCAAGGTCCATGACGTCGACGGCAACGTCTATATCGACTTCATCAACAACTATACGTCCTTGATCCACGGGCACGCCTATCCAGGGGTGACGGAGGCAGTGACTGAGCAGCTGTCCAAGGGCACGGCATACTCCTTTGGTACCGAGCAGGAGATCGCCCATGCGGAGCTGATCTGCGGGCGGGTGCCGGGCTTCGATAAGATACGGTTCATGAATTCCGGCAGCGAAGCAGTGATGAACGCGATTAAGGCCGCGCGCGCCTTCACTGGGCGTCCGAAGATCGCGAAATGCGAGGGCGCGTATCACGGCAGCTACGACTTCGCCGAAGTCAGCCTGAACTCTGGACCCGACGATTGGGGACAGAACGACCCGCAGGCTATTCCATATTCAAAAGGTACGCCGCAGGGCGTCCTCGATGATGTGGTCGTCATCCCGTATCACGACGAAGTAGCTGCGGCGGAATTATTGAAGGGGAATGCGGGGGACTTGGCGGCGGTTGTCTACGATCCGGTGGCGAGCCGTGTCGGCATGATTCCGCCAAGCGACGACTATTTGGAAATGCTGGTCGATTTCTGCCAAACACACGGCGTGTTGCTGGTGTTTGACGAGGTGATCGCGTTCCGTCTCGGTTATGAGGGCGCGCAGGGGATGCGCGGCGTGACACCCGATCTGACCGCGCTCGGAAAGATTATCGGTGGCGGTCAGATCGG
>JABJCS010000683.1 GCA_018665505.1 Alphaproteobacteria bacterium | reverse complement strand
CCGCTTTCCTGCCGATCCGGTTCAAGCCGTCGCCAAGCCCGACCGTCATCGTCGTTTTGCCTTCGCCCGCCGGCGTCGGCGTGATCGCGGTCACCAGAACCAGCTTGCCGTCCGGCTTGTCTTGCAGGGAATTGATGTAATCAAAGGAGATTTTCGCCTTGTCCGGTCCGTATTGTAGGAGCGCGTCCCCGGGAATACCCAGCTTTGCCCCGATATCCGCAATCGGTTCCATCGTTGCTTCGCGGGCAATTTCAATGTCGCTCATCACCATCCCTGTATCCTCCCATTCGCCGTTTCCGCCTGTTACTCGGCGGAACTCTGTTATGTAATCTTAGAGCGATTATCCAACATTGCAGCCCAAATCGCACACTTGTTACAATATGTTAATCCTCGTGGCATGAAATATACCACCGGAATTTATCCAAATTCCAGGAGCAATCTCAGCCGCGAAATACTGTCCGCAAATTCACGCCTCACAAACGTGATCGGTCCTGGGGTTGAAATTTTCACCAAAAACCATGATACTATAAAGTTATGGTAGCATCCGTCACAGCCCCCGGCGCTTTGGCATCGAATATCGCATCAGTGCAGCAGACGACGAGTCGTGCGGCGGGTGAGATAAATGTCGCTTCCAATGCTCGGCGAGAAATTGCCGTCACCGCGAAGTTCGGTCCGGATCCGGATACCGGAAGTCCGTTCCAGATTATCGCCGGTGACGATGTCCGTGCGGCGGAGACCAACGATCTGGAAAGATTGTCGGAAGCTAATCTTGGTCGCGTATCTTCACAAAATTCCTTCCAAGCTCAATCGGCTCGCAGCGAACAAGAATTTGCCGCGGAAACGGAAGCTTCAGGCTCCGACCAAGCAGCACAACAATCACTATCTTCCAATCAATCGTCTTTCACGCAATCCAGCGGCGTTGGCGTTTCGGATCCATCGCAACGAGGCAATTCGGTAGATCTTCAGATCTAGCCGTCGCGCACGCTTCCATAATTTAAAACTTTATCCCTAACGCTGATGCGCGTTCCATTCGTCGCGCATTTTTTGCGCCGCCTGCACCGCCTCATCCCCGCCCCGTTTACGCAATATTTGAATGATCTGCTGCGCTTGCACGTCGTCTTCGCTTAACGACAGCCAAAACAATGCCTTTGCATCGCTCCGCTCAACGAGCCCGTCCTCGGTGAAAAGCATCCCCAAGCTTCTGTATGCTTCGGTGATCCCTTGAAGCGCTGCCCGGCGATACCAGGCGACAGCCTGACTTCCATCCTCCATTACCCCTAGACCATGTTCATAGAGGTAGCCCAAATTATACTGTGCTTCCGCCAAGCCGGCCTCCGCCGCTTCCGCGTACCGTCGCGCCGCGGCCGCGTAATCCTGCGTCAATCCGCGTCCGTGATGATAGATCAAGGCGAGCCGGAAGCTCGCGAGCCGCATTCCCTGCTCTGACGCCTTCGCATACCAATGCGCCGCGGTCTTAAAGTCCGGTACGCCCGAAACACCGCGCTCATAGCGTAGACCCAACAGATATTGAGCTTTCTTATCGCCCGCTTCAGCGGCACTAAGATATGAGGAGAGATGATCGCCAGACGCCACTTGATCGGCGTTGGCAACCGTAGTGCAGGCTATAATTAAACTTACAAAACTGACGACTAGATATGTCTGTAGCCAATAAAAACCGGTTACTTTCGGACAGGTTTGTAGGTCCAAACCGCCGGTCGTTCGTCGCCCGCGCGGGCCTTGTCGAAGCATTCCAATTCTACGAGTGTTTTGTAACAGTAGACTGGCTCCAACTGAGTCGGGTTCTCGCGCTCGAACCACGGACGCTTCAGCACTTTAGTTTCCGTCGGCGCGTGCTCAGAATAGCGGTCCTGGAACACCATGTCCAAAGTGTCGCAACCACTCACGAGCGAAATAGCGCCGAACAATAGGATGACAGGAAATAAGTGCCGCATGGGTAACTCCTTTGGAGCAAAGGCATTCCCGGATTCGTGAAGAAATCTCACCGGAAAATCCGTGTACCCTTGAAACCACGCATATAGAGTGCCAATCAATAGGCCAAACACAACAGGTAGCAAATCGATGCGAGTAGCCATCCTAGACGATTATCTGAACGTAGCGCGTGACCTCGGTGACTGGAGCCAACTCGACGGGCGCACCGACTTCACCGTATTCGATAAAGCTTTTGCCGACGAAGCCGACGCCGCCACGCAATTGGCCGGTTTTGAAATCATTGTTGGCATGCGGGAGCGCACACCGTTTCCGGCAACCTTGTTGGCGAAATTACCGGCGCTCAAACTCTTGATCACCACAGGAATGCGGAACCTTTCATTCGATATGGACGCCGCCAAGGCACAAGGGGTTACGGTCTGCGGTACGGGCGGTCTCGGCCAGCCGACGGCGGAGTTGGCCTGGGCCATTCTCCTGGGTCTCGCGTGCCATATCCCGGCGCACGACAACGCGATGAAAAGCGGCGGCTGGCAGACCCGATTGAACGGTGATCTGCAAGGCAAGACGCTCGGTGTGCTCGGTCTCGGCAAACTCGGCAGCGCCGTCGCAACCGTCGGCAAAGCATTCGGCATGAATGTCATCGCCTGGAGCCAAAACCTGACCGCGGAGCGTGCCGCCGAAATCGGCGTGGAGCGGGTCGAGAAAGACGCGCTGATGGCACAATCTGATTACATCTCCATCCATCTGATCTTAAGCGATCGTAGCCGCGGCCTGGTGGGCGCCGACGACCTCGCACGTATGAAGCCGAGCGCCTAT
>JABJCS010000682.1 GCA_018665505.1 Alphaproteobacteria bacterium | reverse complement strand
GATATTTTGACGATGCCAGATCTCCCACCTCTCTCATGAGCCGAATTGACTTCGAAACCAGCGATATCCTTGGTGGCAGCGCCGCCATTCGATTCGGCGATTCGTTTGGATTTGGGGATTGGTGATCACCATCAGAGCTGCGGTGAATCAATTTTTCGGCTAAGGTAGCGTATGCGCTTCATATCTGCCATCTCAATCACCCTACTGCTTTTAGCCTCGTGCAGCAGCACACGGGTGAATGTCAAAGGCGGCTCCAGCTCGCCGACAAAATGGCAGATCGTCAAACCGATTTAACGCGTTAAAACACTCTCTTCCGGGTTGTCGAAGAAAGTCTGCTTAGCTAGGGTGCGCTCTGTTCCCGCTTGGCGGAATTTATAGTGCGGACGTGGCGGAACCGGTAGACGCAGCAGACTTAAAATCTGCTATCCGAAAGGGTGTGGGGGTTCGAGTCCCCCCGTCCGCACCATTTTAATTCTCGGGTTTTCGGAACTTCTTATAGGCGACCGGTAGCAGCGCCAATACCGCGAGACCGACCAAGGCTGCCGTGATTTCCGGCGTCAATATACCGGTTACGGTAAACTCTCCGTTCTGATCAAATATACTGCCGAGCCCTGCCCCGACAGTCGCGTAGACGAACGAGCCCGGAATTATACCGATGAAGGTGCCAATCGCATATGTGCGCAACTTCACACCAAGGAAAGCCGGGACGATATTCACCAGGAAGAACGGGAACAACGGAATGAGACGCAGGACCAACAGATAGCTCAAGGCGTTTTCTTGAAAGCCCGCTTCCATCTTCCGCATGGACGGTCCGGCCCGCCGACGCAAGGCATCGCCGAGCGCCGTTTTTGCAATCAAAAACACGCCGATGGCACCGAGTGTCGCGCCAAATACGACATACACTGAGCCGAACCACTGCCCGAAGAGCAAACCGCCTGCAATGGTCAGGATCGACGCTCCCGGTACAGACAATGCCACGGACACCGCGTAAATCGCGATATAAAGCGCAACGGCGATGACGCCTTGCTCTGCTACGAAAGCAGCAAGCGTGGCGCGGTTCTCACGCAAAGCGTCGAAAGTGAGATACTTATCCAAACCCAGTGCGAAAAATCCGGCAATCGCAGCGGCAAGAATGATTAGGGGCAAGAACCGGACGAAAGGCGATTTCGGCTCTAACTCTGAGGATATCTCTTCTTCGTCAACGGACATTTCAAATTCCCGGCATCGCGCGCATCAACACGCCTACGAGATCAAAATGACCTTTGGGGAAAGGCCGCACAAGCCCACTTCGGATCACAATCCTGGCAAGAACGCACCTAAATCGGCGCCGCGGCGGTATCCTCCGGTTGCGCCCGGTTGATCAACAGCAGCGGACAACCGACACGACGCAAAAAAGTTTTGAAATCATCTTCGGAAGATCCCACTAATTCCACCGGCATGACTATTAAGTCCGCTTTATGCCGACCGGCGACCGCGCATAAATCGTCCGGCGCTATCCGCTCATCAAACTCGGCCTCAATGGGTTTGTCCGACGCTCTTCCACGGCGAGTTTTCAATAGGATCGTCAAGGCATCTTGCAATACCGTCGGCGCCAACAAGACCGGCGTTCGGTCGAGGGTCCGCGCGATACGCAATCCAGTCGCGACATCGCTTTCCAGAGATATCGGGTCGTTGCTCAGTACGATGAGAACATTGCCGTTCAATTCGCGCGACCGTGAGGAGCTTCTGGGCCGTACGATCTCCGTCGAATGCAATAGCCCGCGCGCCAGAACGTATCGGTTCGCCGCCGTCAGTTGCAGGATTGCGCCGGCGGCGGATACCGAACTCTCGCTGACGGTGGTACAGGAAATCCGAAATTGCCGCGTCAATTCCTCATGCGCCTTACGGATACGCTCCGCTTTCGAGCGCGCCACCTCGGACAGTGCTTCGCGGTCGAAATGACGGGTCAAGCCCGTGGAAAAACCGAACGTTCGTCCGAACGGCAGATCCGCTAAATGCTGAAGATTCCGGTCCTCGAGAATGGTCGCCTCCAACGCCATGTTAAGCGAGGCGGCAAGACGGGCCGCGCGGCGAAAGAGGTCCAATCCCTCCTCACTGCTGTCGATGGCCGCCGCCAATCGCGGTGGCAAAGTGGATTCTTTCGCGTTCACGATACGCTCCGCTCGTTCGCCGACCCGCTCAATGCTTTCGCCGCTTCAATGAACGCGCTCAGCTGCGCGGTCACCTTGCCGTTCACCGTCGAGGCGTCATAGCTCCCGTTCTTCCGGGCACGCCCTGCGGGCACACCGGTCAGTAACTCAATACCCTGGTCGATGCTCTTGATTGGATAGACAGAGAATGTGCCCTTTCCGATCGCCTCCCCGACATCCGAACGCAGCATGAGATGCAGCACATTGCTCGCGGGTATCAGGACACCCTGATCGCCGGTCAATCCGCGGGCACTACACACATCGAAGAACCCTTCGATTTTCTCATTCACACCGCCGATGGCCTGCACTTCGCCTTTTTGATTAACCGACCCGGTCACCGCGAAGCATTGTTTTATTGGCACATCGGCCAACGCAGACAACAAGGAGTACAACTCAGCGGAGGAGGCGCTGTCGCCGTCGACACCGCCATAGGATTGCTCGAAAACCAGACTGGCGGATAAGGCCAATGGCCGCTCGCGCGCGAATTTTCCGCCGAGATACCCCGAAAGAATCAGCACGCCTTTAGAATGCAACGGCCCACCCATCTCCACCTGTCGTTCGATATCGATGATCTCACCCCGCCCCATGCGGACTCGCGCGGTAATACGGCTTGGTTGACCGAACGCAAAATCACCCATTTGCAAGACAGACAGACCGTTCACCTGACCGGTGACGGCTCCCTTCGTATCTACCATAATGGTGCCGCGATTGATCTGCTCATAACTGCGCTCGCGGACCCGGTCACGGCGACGAATATGCATACGAACGGCTTCCTCCACATGCGCCGCGCCAATCTTGCCCGCCCCAGCCTTCGCCGCGTAATGATCGGCCTCGCGCAATAAATCTTGCACCAGGCGCAATTGTAGTGTCAGCCTCGCCGCGTCTCCGGACAATCGAGAGCCTTGTTCGATTACCCGTGCCACCGCCATCGCATTCAGCGGTCGCAATTCGAGACCGCGTGCGATCCCTGCGATCAAAGACGCATACTGCCGTTCGCTGCGCTGTGTGCGCTGCATGCTGTCTTCAAAATCGACAGGCACCTTGAACAGATCCATGACATCGGGGTCATAGGCGCTCATTAAATAATGAAGTCGACGGTCACCGATCAGCACGATCTTCACGTCGATCGGGATTTCTTCGGGCTCTAGGGTCACGGTACTGGAGAGGCCAAGCGATTCGTAAATACCCTCGATCCGCAGTCGACGCGAACGCATGATTCGTTTCAATTCTTCCCAGATCATCGGTTGCGAGACGACCTTCGCGGCATCGAGCACGAGATACCCACCATTCGCCAAATGCACCGCGCCAGGTTTGATTAGCTTAAAGTCAGTGAACAGGGCACCCATCCGCGCTTGATGTTCGATCCGACCGAACAGATTCGGATGCGTCGGATGATCTTCATAAATCACCGGTGCTTGCCCCGTCTCCGCATTGTCGACGATCACATTGACTACATAGCGGTTAAACCCGTCGATCTGTGACGGGCTTTCCCCCTCACCTTGCGCGGCCGGGTTCTCCGACAACAGCAAGGCCTCCGCGTGTTCGACTAAATCCGCCTTCGCGTCCTGTAACCACGCGCCGACATTGTCCAAATCACCGTACTTGACCGCCAATTGCGCAAACAAATGACTGACTGCGGATTCCGTCACTTCGCGGTTCATGCGGCGTAGCTCTTCGAACAACTCGCGCTGCCAAATAGGCAAATTTTGCGCAATACGAGCGAGCTCCGTTTCGATCTTCGCGATGTTCTCGCGCATGTTTTGCTGGCGTTCCGCCGGCCATTTTTGAAAAACCTCGGGGCTCACCACCTGGCCGTTCTCGACAGGTGCGACGCCGAAGCCGACCGGTGTGCGAACAATCGCCGCACCGACATGCTCCGCCTCCTTCTGCAAGTCAGTGAGCGCTTCCTCGTGTTTCTGCTGATAGACGGCCTCCAATGCTTGGCGTCGTTCGCGGTACTCATCGCTCTCGAAAGCGGCGGGCAAAGAGGCCTTCAAATTCTCGATAAACAATTCCATATCATTGGCGAACGGACGCGCGCGCCCGGTCGGCAAACGCATGGCACTGGGCTTGTGCGATGTCACAAAGTTATTCACGTAGCACCAATCGTCAGGCGCTGTCCGCCCGGCCGCCGTCGCGCGAATGTGATCCAGAACAATGCCATGCTTTCCGCTGCCACCGGCACCGAAGACGAACAGGTTGTAGCCGAAATGTTCCATTTCGGTACCGAACTCGATCGCCTCCAACGCTCTGTCTTGTCCGATAGCGGTTCGCGGTGCCTGAATTTCAGCCGTCGTCGTAAACCCGAGTTTTCCGGGATCGCATCTCCGATACACCCGCTCGGCCGTCAACGCCTTCACCGGAATACTCACGACACACCTCCATTTGCCACGACATTTGTCGACAGTAGTCAATTATGCATCGATTTTCGGGTTTCATCCCTTGATTTAACGCAGTTTTGCGTGAGATTGAAACTCTTGAAAGCGGGGTTCCATGGCAGATCACTTGTACAATACAGCGCGAACGGTCGAGGGCACAGGTCCCGACCTGGTTCTCATTCACGGGATGGGATTGAACCGTGATATGTGGCAATGGATGCTGCCGGCATTGACCGCACGCTTTCGCGTCACCCGCTACGATTTGCTCGGCCACGGTGACAGCGAGGCGCCACCCGAGAATTGTTCACTGAACGATTTAGTGGATCAATTGGATGAGTTGCTGGTCGATCTAAACATCGAGCGCGCGGCCGTCGCTGGATTCTCGCTCGGCGGCACCTTGGCGCAAGCTTTCGCCGCAGTGCATCCGGAGAAGGTCACCGCCGTCGCCGTCCTGAATTCCTCATATCGCCGGGACCCGATTCAGCGCGCCGCCATGCAGAAACGCCTTCGTCTTTCGGTCGACACGGGCCCCGCTGCCACGGTCGACGCCGCGATAGAACGTTGGTTTACACAATCGTTTCGTGACTCCCGGAGCGATATCACCGATCTCGTCCGAACTTGGATGCTCGCCAACGATCCCAGAAATTACGGGATAATCTACACAGTTTTGACCGAAGGCGACGATGCCGTCTTACGGGACGGACGGATCCTGGCCGACGCCATCGCCGATATCGAATGCCCAGCATTGGTTCTAACAGGTGAGGAAGATGCGAACAGCACCCCCGCAATGGCGGCGGCCATGGCAGGGGCGTTTCCAGATGGTCGGTCGGCAGTGATCCCGGTACTGCGTCATATGGGCCTTGCGGAAGACCCCGACGCCTTCAACTCGGAGTTGGTCCCCTTCTTGGAGGCCTCTCTTTAGGGCCTCGCGCCTCTACGTCGCGCGATCGATGAATCCACGCTATGCTAGGGCCAATGGCCGAGTCTCAATTACACCTTCTGAAGACCAAGCGGTTTCTACCGCTGCTCATCACCTTCTTCCTAGGTGCCGCCAACGATAATTTCTTCCGCAACGCGATGGTCATCCTGATCCTGTACCGCCTCGCGGAGAATGCCGGAATCGACGGCAAGCTTCTGGTCACGCTGGCGGCGGGTATTTTTATTCTGCCATTCTTTCTATTCTCGGCGACCGCCGGACAGCTCGCTGACAAGCATGAGAAGTCGGCCCTCATCCGATGGGTCAAATTGGCGGAGATCGCCATCATGGTGTTCGGGGCCATCGGCCTGATCTTGGGCGAGCCGTATTTTCTGCTCTTCGTGCTGTTTTTGATGGGAGCTCAATCTTCGTTCTTCGGCCCTGTGAAATACAGCATCCTGCCCTTGCATCTGAAGCCGGGCGAATTGATCGGCGGCAATGCGCTGATGGCGTCGGGAACTTTCGTCGCCATTCTCCTCGGCACCATCGCCGGAGCACTCATGATCCTGTGGGACGGCGGCGTCTGGATCGTCGGCTGCGGCGTTCTGTTGTTGGCCGTCATAGG
>JABJCS010000681.1 GCA_018665505.1 Alphaproteobacteria bacterium | reverse complement strand
CTTCGATAATCCAGGTCTTGCCGCCGTCCCAACAATAAAGGTCCTTTGTGCCGTGGCAGTCGAACATGATGCGCATACCTGGTTCGAGCTCAAAGTCGTCGAATTCGGATGTGAAAGCGACGGAGGCGTCGCCGCCGCGCGGGCTGGCGAGGACCAGCGCGCCTGGATCGTGGACGAATCCGCCGTTCTGGGTCGCCGCGACGTTATAGGCATGGTTCAGATCAAACCACGTCATGCCGCGCGTATACTGCCCGATCGTCGCCTCTATGGCCGCTTGATTCACTGCGGTCGACGTGCGTAACAAATCAATTTCGATCGGTGTCTTCACGCTGCGCGCCGACATCAACAGGCTGAACCCGTCGGCGATATCTTCCGCACTTTCGGAAAGACGCAGTCCAAGGCGGGCATTGTCATACGCAACCTTCTTGCCCGATAGCCCCAGATCGGCGAGCGCTTTATCGAGGCTCATGATCATTGTCTCGGCATAGTTGTCCCGCGCGCTTGCAAGCCAGTCGAGATTGCCGCCGGATTGCGGGATGAAGCGCTCTATATCACCCGCTGAAGCTGGGCGGTCCATCGGCGAGATCATCGAGCGATAAGGACGAATGTCTTCGATCCAACTGCCCTCGCGCGCCATCGCACCGATATAATATTCCGGCATGACCAGGATGGGCGTGTCGGGCGCGTGCCGCGATATGACCACCGCGAACGGTCGCGGCTCGTCGGACTTTTGCGCCACCGCATTCAAGCTCGACAGGTAGTAGAGATTTTGGTGCGAGCTCGCGACGACACCGTCGGTACCACGTTGCTCCATGATTGCGACCAGTCGGTCGACATTGACGAGTTGCGGAATCGGACCGGACTTTCTGAGCTTGATGGCGGACATGATTAACTCCTCAATAAGATCGCGGCAGACCGAGAACACGTTCCGCCAGGTAATTTAGAATCATCTGCGGGCTGACCGGTGCGATGCGATGAATCAGCATTTCGCGGAAATACCGCTCAACATGAAATTCCTTCGCGTAACCCATGCCGCCATGGGTTTGAATTGCGTTGGAGCAGGCCTTGAACGCCGCTTCACCCGCTAGGTATTTGGCCGCGTTCGCCTCGGCGCCGCAATGTTCTCCCCGGTCGTATTTCTGCGCCGCCGCGAAGGCCATCAGGTTCGCCGCTTCCAGCTCCGCCCAACTTTCGGCGAGCGGATGTTGGATGCCCTGGTTCATGCCGATGGGGCGGTCGAAGACGATGCGCTCCTTGGCGTAATTAGTCGCCTTATTGAGCGCCGCCCGACCGAGCCCGACGAGGCCCGCCGCAAGCAGAATGCGTTCCGGGTTGAGGCCGTGCAGGAGATAGCGGAAACCCTTGCCCTCTTTGCCGATCCGATCTTCCACGGGGATTGGCATACCGTCGAAAAACACGCTGTTCGAATCAACGCATTTGCGACCCATCTTCGGGATTTCCTTGATCTCGACATAGTCGCGGTCGAGGGCGGCGTAGAACAATGATAACCCGTCGATCGGGCTGTCGGTTTCTTCCTTCGGTGCGGTGCGCGCGATAAGCATGATCTTATCGGCAACCTGTGCGGTGGTCGTCCAGATCTTCTGGCCATGGACCAGATAGCGATCGCCGTCGCGTACGGCCCGGGTCGTCAGTTGCGAGGTGTCGAGACCCGCATCCGGTTCCGTAACGGCAAAGCAGGCCCGTTCCTCGCGCCGCATGACCGGCGGGAGCCAGCGCTGTTTTTGCTCATCCGTGCCGTATTGTACGATTGGATTGACGCCGAATACATTGATTGAGACGGACGAGACGCCGCCGTTCGCCGCACCCGATTCGGAGATTGCCTGCACCATGATGGCGGCTTCCGTTATGCCGAGACCGCTGCCGCCGAATTCCTCCGGCATGGCGATGCCGAGGTAACCTGCCTCCGCCAAAGCCAGACAAAAATCTTCCGGAAAGCGCCCGTCTTCGTCGCGTGCCAGCCAATAGTCATCATCGAAGTCACTGCATATGCGCAGCACGTTCTCGCGGATCATCTGTTGTTCTTCGGTCAGCGATACGACCATCGATATCTCCCTGTTTTTCCTTAAGGGAGTTTAGCCCGTGCGTGCAAAAATGCGATGTTTACGATCAATCGATTTGCGGCCATGTATCGCTCAAGCGATATCCTCCGGGCCATGGGTCGTCCGGGTCGAGCATCATTGTTTTCATGCCGCTAATCCAAGCCCGCCCCGCCAGCGACGGCACCACCGCCGGTCGGTCGGCCACGGTGACAATATCTTCGATCCGGCAATCGAATGTGGAGTCGATGAGCGATTCACCGACGAATTGCTCTCCGAGCGCGAGCTCACCACGCGCATGCAATACGGCCATACGCGCACTGCATCCGGTCCCACAGGGTGAGCGGTCGATTTTGCCGGGCCGAATTGCGACCGCGTTGCGCCCGAATTTGACACCGTCGCGCAATTCAACTGGGTTTGTGACTTCGCAGAAGGAGATATGTGACCAATCGGGCAGTTCCGGATGCACGAAGCCCAATTGCTCGTTTGCCGCCGCCGTGATCTTCATACCGGTCGTGGCGATATCCCGCGCTTCGTCCGGGGTGAGTGAAAACCCGAGTGTGGCCGCATCCACGAGCACAAAGCTGTCGCCACCGAATGCGGTATCCACGGTCAGAGTGCCGATACCTTCTACGTCGAGAGCGACGCTCAGTTTGTCGGCAAATGACGGCAGGTTCCGAACCCGGATCGAGTGGACTTTACCGTCACGGCAATCTGCGGTGATCTTTACCAGACCGCCCGGTGCTTCAAGGGTGAGGCGTGTCTCCGGTTCGACAATTGGAATAATACCTGTCTCCAAGAGGACCGTCGCGACGCAGATCGAATTCGATCCCGACATCGGCGGCGTGTCCGCGGGCTCCATGATGATGAAGGCGGCGTTGGCATCGGGATGCTTTGGCGGGACGAGAAGGTTGACGTGGCGGAAGACACCGCCTCGAGGTTCGTTTAGCACAAAATTTCGCAATGTTTCGTCTTTGGCGATAAACCGGGATTGATCCCATATTGTCGTGCCCGGTGGCGGTAAGACGCCGCCGACAATAACATCGCCGACTTCGCCTTCGGCATGGCATTCGATAACTTGGATCGTGGATTTGCTGCGCATAACTTCTTCTATAACCGTTCCGGCAGTATTCTGCCATAATAGGCAGGCGTGGCTAGATTTGATGACCATACGAGAGGGATAAATTGATGCGGTATTTAGCAAGAGTGATAATGGTAATCATGACGTTGGCTATCGTCGCGATGGCACCAACGACATCGAAAGCCGCCGATGATTTTTATACGGAGAATGAAATCCTGAACGCAGCGCGCCGTTTCTTTGGTGAGACTAGCGGCGGTTTGGCCACAGCGGTCGAAAAAATCTTCGGAGAGTTGGGCAAGCCAAACGGCTATATCCTAGGTGAGGAAGTCGGCGGCGCATTTTTTGTTGGTCTGCGCTATGGAAATGGCGAATTGAGCATCAAGAACGGTCCGAAGCGGAAGGTATATTGGCAGGGGCCGTCCATCGGTTTCGATTTCGGCGGTAATGCGGCGAAGTCGATGACCCTAGTCTATGGCATCAAGGACGCGGACGACATTTACAAACGCTATCCAGGTATCAGCGGCAGTTTCTATTTCGTGGCTGGCGTGGGTGTGAACTATCAGCAGAACGGCGACGTCATTCTGGCACCGATGCGCACCGGAATGGGACTACGGGTCGGTGCGAATGCAGGCTACCTGCATTATGGACGCGAGCATTCCTGGATTCCGTTCTAGAGGTCGCGGTCGCCTTTCAGTAACCGTTGCGCAATGGTGCGGTTGAGGATTTCATTGGTGCCGTCGGCGACATTGACGATCCGCAACGCATGCCAGGCGTGGTAAAGGCCAAGTTCATTTGTAAAACCCATGGCACCGTGGGTCTGCATGGCCCTATCGACCGCCTTGTAGCCGACTTGCACGGCATAGGCTTTCGTCATCGACAGCTCTTTGACGGCGGCTTCACCTCGGTCGAGTAGAGTCGCGGAGTTGAGCGCCATCAAATGCGCGGCGTGCAATTCGGTCGCACTCTCGGCGAGCGGGAAGGTGACGCCCTGATACTCCGAGATTGTTTTGCCGAAAGCCTCACGGACACTGGCGTATTCGAGCGCCTGTTCCAACGCCCAGCGGCCGTAGCCGACGGCGCGGGCGGAATTGTATATCCGTCCGAGGGATACGCCGTAG
>JABJCS010000084.1 GCA_018665505.1 Alphaproteobacteria bacterium | reverse complement strand
TGACACGACACCCGCATCTGTCACGGATTCTTGCGACCGCCGGATCGTGGCAACGGATCCATTCTCGAGGTTAACCTTTACGACTGCGGAAGGCGCGCGCATCGACCCCCCGATATAGCACACATGTCCGTCCTGGGCTCGAAGGCCACCGATATCGATATGTGGAACCGGAATCGTTCGAACCGCACCATTGGACAGATCGATCTCCGCCAATTTCGAGATACCGTCGAGTTGGAACGCAACGACGATGCGGTCCGGCGCACTGAAATCATAGGTCCGCATGCCGAACACCCAATGGGGCAAGCCGAATTCCGCGTCGACCGCGTAGACACAGGCGTCGCCCTCAGGTCCTAAGCGGTATAGATTCCACCATCCGCTGCGGTCGGAAACATAGAAGAGACTACCGTCGGGTCCAAATTCCGGCTGGAATACCGCCTCGTCTTCGCCGGTCACATACATGGCTCCGGTCAAACTTCCAACCTCGTCGACTCCCGACAGCATCAATTCTGTCGCGTCCCACGGCATATTCGGGTGATGCCACTGCACCCAAGCGATGTCCTCGCCATTGGGCGAAAGCCGAGGTGCCGCATAAAAATCAGCGCCCGTAACGAGCACCGTTACCGTACCGTCAAAGCCGATAGCAACCAGAGTATTCTCCGGCTCCCCCGATCCCGAGTGATCCTCCCGCACGCAAATGAGCCGCTCGCGGCCACGGTCGACGACTAAATCAGCATAACGGTATGGCCCTTCGGGGCTCAGAGGTTCTGGGTTTCCATTCTCGCCAACGGCGTAGATCCGTTGATCAATATCGTTGCAAAACCAAACTTCCCCCGCGTCGACCCAAAAAGCGGCCCCGCCATACTCGTGCACTTTCGTGCGCACGCTATATCCCGAGGGCAGGACTTCCTCGACGCTCTCGTCCGGGCGGCGGCGCACGATTGTCGAACGCCCACCTTCGCTCGGCCTTAGCTCACTCCAATAAATATTCCCGCTGTCGACGACAATCTGCCCTAGTCGGACACTGCCTTTCACGATCTCCTCAGCGGTGATCGGGGAGCGCCAAGAGCCGTATGGAGCGGTAGTGGGTTCCTGCATCATTCATCCTTTCCGCGATCTGCAAATACGGCCTTGCGCGAGTATGGCATTGCATCTGCACTGTCTACTGGGGTAAAGCGGTGACCCTGTTTGAAACTAGCCCATTGGAATTTGGTGTGTCCGAATCATCCACCATACTGGTTCTCAACGGACCAAACCTCAACATGCTTGGCGTCCGCCAGCCAGAAATCTATGGCCACGAAACGCTGACGGACATCGAGGCAGCGTGCCGCGAGCGTGGCGGCGAGCTCGGTCTAAAGATCGATTTTCGCCAGTCCAATGTCGAAGGCGAGCTCGTCACTTGGATACAAGAGGCGCGGGAACAGGTCGGCGGTATCGTGATCAACGCCGCTGCCTATACCCACACGTCGGTCGCTTTATTGGATGCATTAAGCCTTATAGATGCGCCGATCATCGAAGTTCACCTTTCCAATATTTACGCGCGCGACTCCTTCCGGCATCATTCCTATATATCGCCGGTGGCAACCGGCGTGATCTGTGGACTCGGTAGCGTTGGCTATCTGCTTGCGTTGGACGCCATCGATAAATTACGCGCGAAGAACGGCAACTGATCGGAATGACCAAATTGAAAGTCGATAGCGATCTCATCCGCGAATTGGCCGCGATCCTCGAGGAGACCGGCCTCACCGAAATTGAAATCAACGACAACGGCCAGGGCGTACGCATCGCCAAGGGCGGCGCTGTTGCCCAAATCACCACTGCTGCGCCTGTTGCCGCAGCCGCACCCACCGCTGAAACCGCGCCAGGACCCGTCCCCGACGCGGTAACATCGCCGATGGTCGGCACGGTCTATCTCTCGGGGCAACCGGGCGACCCGCCCTTCGTGCAGCCGGGCGACACCGTCAAACAAGGTGACACACTGCTGATCATCGAAGCCATGAAGGTCATGAATCCGATCCAGGCGCCACGATCCGGTACCGTAAAAGCGGTCATGGTCGACGACGCCCAGCCGGTCGAATTCGGCGATCCTCTGGTCGTCTTGGCGTAGCGCCCCCTTGTTCGAAAAAGTCCTCATCGCAAATCGGGGCGAAATCGCGCTTCGTATTCACCGTGCCTGCCGTGAAATGGGTATCCATACGGTGGCTGTGCATTCCACCGCCGATGCCGACGCCATGCATGTGCGCCTCGCCGACGAGAGTGTCTGCATCGGCCCGCCGCCGGCCCTGCAAAGTTATCTATCCATATCAACCCTGATGCATGTTGCTATTGAAACGGGTTGTGATGCGATTTATCCAGGTTACGGATTTCTTGCAGAAAACGCCGCCTTTGCAGAGCAATGCGAAGCCAATA
>JABJCS010000680.1 GCA_018665505.1 Alphaproteobacteria bacterium | reverse complement strand
TGCTTCCTGTCGTCTATTCCCAATCACGCTACGTTACTTCAGAGATCGCCAACAGCAAGAGGAAGCAGGCCATGGCCGACAGTCTCGCGAAACAATACAAGGCGCTCCTGGAAGCGCCCGAAATTCTAATCATGCCCGGAGTCTTCGACGGGTTCAGCGCCGCAATCGTCGAGAAGATGGGCTTCAAGGCTGGATTTATCTCCGGCGCCGGTATCAGCGAAAGCGCGCTTGGCCTCTCCGATGTCGGCGTTATGGGGCTGGAAGACAATCTCGCACGGGCCCGCGCCTTGGCGGATGTCTCGACCATTCCAATGCAGGCGGACGCGGATACGGGATACGGCAACGCCGTCAACGTGTATCACACGGTCCGCGCCTTCGAGAAAGCGGGCCTCTCCGGTGTGATGATCGAGGATCAAGTGTGGCCGAAGCGATGCGGCCATATGAAAGGCAAGGACGTCATTCCGTTCGACGAAGCGGTCGCCAAAATTAAGGCGGCGGCAGATGCCAGGGTCGATTCCGATTTCGTCATCATGTCGCGCACCGATACCTTCGCCGTGCATGGGCTGGACGATGTCGTCGAGCGGCTGAACGCCTTCGCGGAGGCGGGCGCCGATTTGATTTTCGCCGATGCGTTGCTGTCGGAAGACGCGATCATCAAGGTGGTCCAGAACACGTCGAAGCCGCTTTGCGTCAATATGGGGTTTGGTATCAGAGCACGATCGACAACGCCCTTGATACCAGCCAAGCGCCTACAAGAGATCGGTGTCGCGGCAGTAATCTATCCGCGTCTGCTGACAGCAGGCGCCATTGTCGGAATGACCCGGGCACTGGAAGGCTTACAGGAAGCTATCGCTTCCGACGACGTTATAGAGAAACCGGAACTGGTCGCGTCCTTCGAGGAGATTCTCGACCTCACGAAATTCGATTTCCTGACTGATTTGGAGAAGCGTTACGCGACAGGGGAATAAGGGTCGTCTATTCCCGCGCCGGATCGGGGAAATCGATTATCTGGGCATCCTCGGTCACCGTATCGAGGATGGCACAACTTAGGAGACGACCGTTATCGGGATCGCGTGCATCGCCGGCGGAGCCGGGATTGACCACCAATAGGTCTCCCGCTCGGTGCACCACTTGTTGGTGGGTATGGCCGAACAGCACGAAATGGGCATCGGCCTCGCCGAAGCGTTCCAGTTCAGGGCTGTGCCGGTAGACATAAGTGCCGCGCGGCTCCCACGGTGTTGAATGCACCATCAGCACCGTCTTACCATCGCATTCGAGTTCCATGCGATGCGGTCGCTCGGACAGCCAATGCATCAAGTCGGGATCGATCCCTTCCCGCGCCCGGGCACGTTCGCCCATGGGCCCCAGAAACGTTTCCTCGTGATTGCCCTGAATGGTGTGCGCGCCGATCTCGATCAATCGCGAAATCACCTCATTCGAGAACCGGTACTCATAGATGGTATCGCCAAGGCACAGAATTTGATCGACCTCGCCCATCAATTCGAGCGCCCGGTCGAGGCCTTTGATATTGCAATGTAGGTCGGAGACAATGCCGAGTTTCACGGAAGATCTTTCTGTGGGGGACGCGAGCTTAGCAAGCTACACCGCTTGGTCGGAGTTTCCACGGCTGATTCAGTTGCCGTTCGTTGATTGCGAATTTACTCTCTCATTCCAGCGTATTGCGGAAGTTCGGACCTGTTCGGTCCATAACCGCAGCCGGGAGAGATGACAGACATGCGACTTGTGACAAGCTTGCTGATTATTTTGGCCACCACGGTCTTCATGCCGCTCGAAGCGTCGGCGGATCGCGGCCTCAAGGTACCGTTGCGAGCCAACGAAAAACCCGGAGCTGCCGTCTCGGAAGAGGTCGAGCTTTACGGGTCCTCGCATGCCCTGGTGGTTGGGATCGACAATTACACCAACGGCTGGCCCCGCCTTTCCAACGCCATCGCGGATGCCCGCGCCGTTGCCGATGAGCTACGGCGCAAGGGTTTCAACGTCACACTAAAAACAGATCTGAAGTCGAGCCAATTGGAGCAGGCCTTCAAAGCCTTCTTCATCAACAAAGGTGGCGACCCGAATGCACGGCTGTTCGTCTGGTTCGCCGGTCATGGCCATACGGAGAACGGCGAAGGATTTCTGATCCCAGCCGACGCACCTCGCCCCGAAGTTGGCCGTAAATTTAAATTCGCAGCGCTTCCCACGCGGCGGTTCGGCGAATATGTCCGTCTCGCGGAATCGAAACACGCTTTTGCGGTGTTCGACTCGTGCTTCTCCGGCACCGTGTTCGACGGTGCGCGCGCTCTGCCGCCCGCTGCCGTCACTCGGGCCACCACTTTGCCGGTGCGCCAGTTCCTGACATCGGGAGACGCCGGACAGACGGTTTCGGACGACGGCACCTTCCGGAAACTTTTTTTACGTGCCTTGCGCGGCGAGGAACGGGTCGACGCCAATGACGACGGCTTCATCACTGCGAGCGAGATGGGCCTGTTCCTCGGCGGTCGGGTAACGAACCTCACGCGCTCGAAACAAACGCCGCGCTACGGCAAATTGCGCGATGCGGATTGGGACCGGGGTGATTTCGTCTTTTCGATCTCAAAGACGAGCTTTTCTCCGACGCGAAAGAAAACAGCAACTCCACAAGCAGGCACCACGCCGGAAATGATGTTCTGGCAATCAATCCAGAACAGCCGCAACCCGGATTCCTATCAGGCGTATTTAACTCAGTACCCAAGCGGCGCGTTCGCCCCCCTGGCGAAGCTCAAAATCAAGGAGTTAAAACCGCCTAAAATCGCAAGCAGGGCATCAACCGCAGCTCCAAAACCGGCCATTCCGCCCGGCGCGCGACCTTGGCTCGGCGTCAAAATACAACAAGTGACGGACGAAATGGCTCAAACATTGGGGATGGCACGCGCTCGAGGGGCGCTGATAGCCGAAGCCATCAAGGACAGTCCGGGTACGCGATCGGGATTGAAAAGTGGAGACGTTATCCTGAGTTTTGGGCGACACAATATAACGAAATTCAGCGAGCTGCCGCGCCTCATCGGGCAAGAGCCGGCGGGCTCTGAAGTGATCGTTAAAGTGTGGCGCGGCGGCCGCATCAAAACGATCGCCGTGACATTAGGCGCACTCGAGGCAGAGGGCGGGATGGCTAAATTCGCGCCAGAACCAGGCGCCCTCGGTTTCAGCATCCTTCACACCTCCAGAGGTATCGAAATCGGTAATATCGCGAAGGGGTCGGCGGCGGAGCAAAGAGGCCTAAGACCTGGAGAAACTGTCCTCACGGTGGATCGAAAACCGGCCGGCGACACGGAGGAATTTGCTCGATTGGTTAATCTTGCCAACCAAGCTGGCCGCAACGCCGTTCTGCTACGACTGAAGAATGAGAGCGGTGAGCGTTTCGTAACCATTCCTCTTCCAAAGAAAAAAACCACTCCGCCCAAGACACCAAAACCAGCGGATGACAGTCCGATCCCGACTGATGATCAAGACAACAACGAATAGCCGAAACGCACCCTAATTCTCGGGATCTTCCGCGATAATGAAAACTGCGTCCATGGCTTGCTCGCGGATCGGCACCGCGGCCTGATATTCGTCCGACTTGTACCAGGCCTGGGCCGTCGCTTTATCGGGAAACTTGATGACGATCGCCTTGTCGTAACCGTGCTGCCCGGCAAGTGCATCGGCCACCTCTCCGGCGGAAACGAAATCTCCCCCCGCCGCCGCCACGGTCGGCCCCGCAATCGCCGCGTATTCCTTCACCTTCTCGGGATCTTTAATGGTCACGTGGATGATGACATATGCGGTCATGGCTGCCGTTCCTGTATCTCGATATGG
>JABJCS010000679.1 GCA_018665505.1 Alphaproteobacteria bacterium | reverse complement strand
GTGTTCCAAAGGCCCATTTCGGCCTATTCTTAAAGGAGTGCGAGTGGCGTTTTAACAACAGTGACCCATCAGCCCAATTATCGCAGCTAAGGCAATGGGTTAGAACAAATATGGGCTAGTTATCTGGGACAGCCCCTTTTTGTTTTCTATGCCGCATCTTTCGTCGCACTAACGTTCGCTATAAAAAAGATCGAGATTAGCGTCGCCTATGCCGTGTGGTCGGGTGTCGGCACGGCGCTGATCGCGCTGATCGGCATCCTGTATTTCAAGGAAGCGGCGACGATGCTGAAATTCGCCAGCATCTTTCTGATCGTCGCCGGTGTTGTCGGGTTGAAGTTTAGTAGCTCAAGTTAGGATTGGAAATAATCCGAATGTTCCATGGATGGCGCGTGGTTGGCGTCTGTTTCGTTGCGGCCGTGTTTACGTGGGGTTTCGGAGTTTTTGGCTCGAGCGTCTATCTCAGCGAGATCACGCGCGCGCATGTTTGGCCGACGTCCATCGTCTCCGCCGCCATAACCGTCTTTTTTCTGACCAATGCGATTGTCCTTCCAGCGGTTAGCGCCGGGATTAGCAGGTTTGGGCCTCGATACGTAATAAGCGGAGGCGCGCTACTGCTGGGCGCCGGAATAGTTGCGGTCGGACGTTTGGAGGCGCTATGGCAATTGTTTGCGGCTTTCGCCTGCATGGGTGTCGGATATGCGACGATGTCTGTGGCCGGGTTAAGTGCGACAATCGCCCCCTGGTTTGAGCGGCATCAAGGCCGCAGCATCACATTAGCGCTGACGGGGGCAAGCGTCGGTGCAATGGTGGTCGTCCCTCTCTTGGTCATGGCCATTGCGCGCTGGGGATTTGCCGAGGCAACTATGCTATCGGCACTCTTGGTTGTCGTTTTTATGCTGCCGTTGAGCCTCGTGGTATTCAGGTTTCGCGGACCAGGCGAGCTTGGTTTGGGGAAGGATGGGACGCTGGGCAAAAGCGAGCCGCACGGAGAAATCGCGGATAGGCACACATCCACTAAAGCGGTCGTCAGTCGTCGATCATGGGCCTTATGGAGCGTGGCAATTGCGTTTTCGCTGGGGTTGGTCGTGCAGGTCGGGTTTTTGACCCATCATTTCGCACTCGCATTGCCGTCATTGGGCTCGGTCGGCGCGGGATGGCTTATCGGTGCGACAGGGCTTGCAGGTCTATTGGGTCGCCTATTGTTGGCGAAGGTTGTCGACCGGCTCGATCCGCGCCGCTACAGCGCAGGTGTTTTTCTTGTGCAGGTCGCGGCGCTCGGTGCGATATCCGTGTTTGCTTCGGACCTCGTTTTGATCCTCGGCAGCTTGGTTTATGGGTTTTGCCTAGGACAAATAACAACGCTCTCGCCCATCGTCGTCAGAAGAGAGTTCGGCGCCGACGCATTTGCCGCGATGTATGGTGTCGCAGGCACTGCAATCCAGTTTTGTTCGGCGTTTGGGCCAGCCTTCTATGGGGCGCTGTTTGAATATATAGGCGGATATGGCCCCGTTCTTGGGATTGCCGCAGGGTTTGAACTCGCGGCAGCAATTGTAATCTTGAGTCACAGTCGGCGCCGCGCATAAATATTTGCTATAGTGCCGCGGGAAAACCGCTCTAAATCTTAATAAGGGCACCATGGAATAAGGATAGGGACAATGGCGGATTTGGTCATACGCGGCGGCACGATCATCGATGGTTTGGGGGGCGAGCCGGTCGAGGCGGACATTGCGATCGTCGACGGCAAGATATCAGCGATTGGACCGAACCTGCCGAGAGGCGACGAGGAAATTGACGCCACCGGCAAGATCGTCACGCCGGGCTTTGTCGATCCGCACACCCACTACGATGCCCAAATAACCTGGAGCAATTCGATCTCACCTTCGTCATGGAATGGGGTGACCACGGTGATGGTCGGCAATTGCGGCGTCGGCTTCGCGCCCTGCAAGCCGGACGAGCGCGATCTCCTGGTCAAGCTGATGGAAGGTGTGGAAGACATTCCGGAAGTCGTATTGACCGAAGGCCTGCCATGGAATTGGGAGAGTTTTGACGAATACATGGATTCCCTCGATGGGCGGGAATACGACCTAGATGTTGTGACGCAGGTCCCGCATGCGGCCGTCCGTACCTATGTCATGGGCGAGCGCGCGGTGCGCCATGAGCAGGCGACGCCGGAGGAGCGCATCGAGATGGGTCGTATCGCCGCGGCCGGTATCAAGGCGGGGGCGCTCGGGTTTTCAACCTCGCGGACGATCAATCACCGCACCTTGGCAGGCGAACACACGCCGACCTTGCGGGCGGCGGAGGAAGAGCTCGCGGTTATCGGTGAGGCCGTCG
>JABJCS010000678.1 GCA_018665505.1 Alphaproteobacteria bacterium | reverse complement strand
GGCCTCTATCCCTCGACATATTTCGTCGCTACATCGGATTGCTTTTGGTGGATGGAAATACGCCCCCGCGGCGCGGCGCGGATTGAGCTCGTCGTCGGCTCCGGCTTCCCGCGCGAAACAGTAGCGCGGCCCGATTTCGAGAAAATTGCCGAGCGCTATTATCGCCGCTGGGATATGACTCATACGGAAGACAACGTCATCTGCGAGCGCCAGCAAGCGGGCATCACATCGCCACTAGCGCTGCCGGGCCGGCTCGCTCGTCGCGAATGGGGCGTCAATGCGGTCGACCGCTGGATCGTGGAACAATTGCTCGACGGACACGGCTCCGAAACCCAAGCGGCGGCGGAATAGGTCGATGGTAGCATCCGCTCGCCGTATCAGGATGCCGAAAGGCTGGACCGCGCCACCGGAGCGCCTGCGCCTCCATATTCAAAATGTGGCGCCGATGGATCTGGTCTATAAAGTCACGCCAGAGCGTTATGCCGCCGCCGCCGCACGCCATCCGGACCTCGCGGCACGGATCGACGTTACGGTCACAGAAGACGCAAACGACTACAGGCATATGGTCGAGGATGCGGATATTCTCGTCGGCTGGCGATTTCCGTATTCAGAGACGGAAACTCTCGCCCCGCGCCTTAAATGGATCCACATGACGGGGGCCGGGATCGAGCATATAATGCCACTCGACTGGCTACCGCCGGGCACCGTCCTCACCAACAACCGGGGCGTCCATGCACCCAAGGCGGAGCAATTCGCCATGACGGCGCTGCTGATGCTGAATGAGCGCATCCCGGAGACGGTGACCGTCCAGCGGGAAGGCCTATGGAAGCGTCATTACGCGACGGCAATTCAGGGCAAGACCGCTCTCATCATCGGTGTCGGTAATATGGGCGTTGCCGCCGCAAAAGCGGCCCGCAAACTAGGCCTGCACGTCCTCGGCATTCGGCGCAGTGGAAAATCACATCGCTCGGCCCACGAGATGGGAACGCCGGACCGACTGCATGAAATGATGCGCCGCGCCGATTTTGTCCTCGTCGCCGCACCTTTAACATTGGAAACTGAGGGCTTGATCAATGCCTCGGCTCTCGATTGTTTGCGCCCTGAGGCGGGCCTGATCAATATGGGCCGGGCTCGGATCGTGGATTATGAAGCACTTCGCCAACGTCTCGTCGACAGACGGATACGAGGCGCCATCCTCGATGTCTTCGACCCGGAACCTCTTCCGTCCGACTCGCCTCTATGGAGCGCGCCCAACGTCATCCTCAAACCGCATGTCTCTTCCGATGACGACGATAATTATGCGCCGCTCACCATCGACCTCGTCTTCGACAACATTGCCCGCTGGTATGCCGGAAAACCTCTGCGGAACGTCGTCGATCGAGGCTTGCGTTACTGACCGCCATGCGGATATGCATTCTCTTCGTACTTCCGAATTTGGAAGATGACGAGTTCGCTGTGGCCCGGATAAACTAGCGACAGAACCGAGGGAGAATCCTCATGCTAAAGATGCCGGAGACGGATAAGGACGTGATGGCGCGCCGCGTTGAGATTGCAGCCGCTTTGCGTGAAATCGTGCCCGGCGAAGGGGTCATCACCGAAGAAGCCGAACGCCGCGCCTACGAATCCGACGGGCTCACCGCCTATCGCCAATTACCGATGATCGTGGTCCTGCCGGAGACGACGGAGCAGGTCAGCGAAATTTTAAAATATTGCAACGACAACAATGTCCGCGTGGTGCCGCGTGGCGCCGGCACATCCCTGTCGGGCGGCGCGCTGCCGTTGGAAGACGGCGTGCTGTTGGGGCTTGGAAAGTTTAACCGGGTGCTCGAGGTCGATTTCGACAACCGTTGCGCCACCGTACAACCAGGCGTCACCAATCTCGGTGTGACGCAGGCCGTGCAGCACAAGGGGTTCTACTACGCGCCCGATCCTTCCTCGCAGATCGCCTGCACCATCGGCGGCAATATCGCGGAGAATTCGGGCGGCGTGCATTGCCTCAAATACGGCCTCACTACCAATAATGTGCTAGGCCTGGAACTCGTGATGATCGACGGTGAAATTATTCGCCTCGGCGGTAAACACTTGGACAGCGAAGGCTATGACATTCTCGGCATCTTGACCGGCTCCGAAGGTTTGCTCGGCGTGGTTACCGAAGTCACAGTGCGCATCTTGCGCTCTCCCGAGACAGCGCGCGCGTTGCTGATCGGCTTCCCGTCGAGCGAGCAGGCCGGGCAATGCGTCAGCGACACTATCGGCGCCGGGATCATTCCGGGCGGCATGGAGATCATGGACGGTCCGGCGATCCAGGCGGCCGAAGATTTCGTCCACGCGGGCTATCCCGTTGACTGCCAGGCCCTGTTGATCGTGGAGCTCGACGGTCCCGAGACGGAGGTCGATTATTTAATTGAACGGGTCCGAGAGGTCGCTGAGCAAAACCAAGCCCAATCCATCCGCGTCTCAGAGAACGAAGAAGAACGCCAACGCTTCTGGGCCGGGCGCAAGGCCGCCTTCCCCGCCATCGGTCGCATCTCGCCCGACTACTACTGCATGGACGGCACCATTCCGCGCCACCAATTGCCCCATGTCCTGAAACGTATGAACGAGATGTCGGAGCATTACGGCCTGCGCGTCGCCAATGTCTTTCACGCAGGCGACGGCAACCTGCATCCGCTCATACTGTACGACGCCAACGAGCCTGGCGAGTTAGAGAAAGCGGAGGATTTCGGCGCCGATATCCTAAAACTCTGTGTCGAGGTCGGTGGCGTCCTGACCGGCGAGCACGGGGTCGGTGTCGAGAAGCGTGACCTGATGGGCACTATGTTCAGCGAAGACGACCTGAATCAACAACAACGGCTCAAATGCGCCTTCGACCCGCAGAGCTTGCTCAATCCCGGCAAGGTATTCCCGACGCTGCACCGCTGCGCAGAACTTGGCCGCGTCCACATTCATGGCGGCCAAACCCGCTTTCCCGATATTCCGAGGTTTTAGACAATGTTGGCTCACAACATGCCGTCATTCCAGGCCATGCTCAGCATGAACCTGGAATTACAGCCTGAGTCCTGCAAACAGCAAATTTGCAGCGAAAGAGACGCTCAGGCAAAAATTCCGGATAACGCTTTGACGTTTCCGGAAAGACGTTGATTTTGGTGGCGCCCGAATGCCCGAAACCTTAAAACCCGAGACGCCGGAACAAGTCCGCGACGCCGTGCGCTGGGCAGCCGAGAACAAGACTCCCGTCGAATTAATCGGACACGGCTCGAAGCGCACCATGGGGCGGCCGGGCAATGTGGGCCACACGATAGACGTCTCGGCGCTATCGGGTATCAGCCTATACGAGCCGGAAGAACTGGTTCTCTCCGCTGGGGCCGGCACCTCACTCGCCGAGATTGAGGACACCATCGCCGAGCGCAATCAGCAGCTCGCCTTCGAGCCGCCGGACCTCTCTCACCTGCTGGGGCATGACGGCGGCAAGGGCACCTTGGGCGGTAACATCGCCTGCAATCTCTCTGGCCCGCGCCGCATCAAAGCGGGTGCCGCGCGCGATCATTTTCTTGGATTCCAAGCGATCTCGGGCCGCGGCGACGATTATAAATCCGGTGGGCGTGTGGTGAAAAACGTCACCGGCTATGATCTCTGCAAACTTCTGGCGGGCTCCTGGGGCACACTTGGCGTGATGACGGAATTGACGATCAAGGTGCTGCCAGCGCCGGAGAAGACGCGCACGGTTCTGGTCATGGGTTTGGACGGCGACCAAGCCGTCGCGGCGATGACCCGCGCCTTCCACAGCCCGCACGACGTGACTGGCGGTGCGTGGATGCCGCAGAGCCTTACCGTCGGCTCCGGCGCTTCCTATGTCCGCGATGCCGGGGCCAGCGTAACCGCCATCCGGGTCGAAGGGCCTGGCCCTTCGGTCGAATATCGCTGCCGGGTGCTGCGGGAAGACTTGGCCACGTTCGGCCCAACGGAGGAATTGCACGGCCACAACTCCGGTCGGTTCTGGACGGAAGTTCGTGACGTGCTGCCCTTCGCCGATGAGGGTGATACCCGCCCGGTCTGGCGAATTTCCGTGGCACCACAAGCGGGCGCACAACTCGCAGCCCAATTGTCGACTGCGCCCGATGCGGACGCCTTTCTCGATTGGGGCGGTGGGCTCATCTGGCTCGCCGTGCCGCAAACCGATGCCGCGTCCGCCGACGCCATCCGAAGCGCGGTGGCGGAGACCGGCGGCCACGCGACGCTGATCCGCGCGCCCGACGAGTTGCGCGCCGCCATCCCCGTATTCGAGCCCCCATCGGACGGTCTCGCCAAGTTGAGCGCCCGGATCAAGGAAAGCTTCGATCCGCTCGGCATCCTCAACCCCGGCCGTATGTACGCGGGGGTCTAAGATATGCAAACTCACTTCACCCTGGCCCAGCTCGCCGACCCCGACATTGCGGAAGCCAACGCGATCTTGCGGGCCTGCGTCCATTGCGGGTTCTGCACCGCGACCTGCCCGACCTACACGCTGCTCGGCGATGAACTCGACTCACCGCGCGGGCGCATCTATCAAATCAAGGATATGCTGGAACGCGACATTCCGGCCCCGGTCGAGACGGTCAAACATATCGACCGCTGCCTCTCCTGCCTTTCCTGTATGACGACGTGCCCATCCGGCGTGCACTACATGCATCTGGTCGACCATGCCCGAGCCCATATCGAGCGGACCCACACGCGTCCCCTCATGGACCGGGCGATGCGCCGCTTGCTGGCCTTCGTTCTGCCGAAACCCTTCCTCTTTCGCCTGGCGCTGATTGGCGCATCGCTCGCGAAACCGCTTGCGCGCTTCCTACCGGGCACGCTCGGCGCGATGTTCGGACTGGCACCCGCCTCGGTGCCGCCGCCGTCGCGGGTCGACCGCCCGCAGACCTTCCCCGCCTCGGGAGAACGCCGCGCCCGTATCGCCTTGATGAACGGCTGCGCGCAACAGGTCCTGGCGCCGGAAATCAACGAAGCGACGGTGCGGCTGTTGAACCGGCTTGGTGTCGAAGTCGTGGTTGCCAAAGGCAGCGGTTGCTGTGGGGCGCTCGTCCATCATATGGGCCGAACCGACAACAGCCATGATCAAGCGGCAGGCAATATCCGCGCGTGGCGACGAGAGATGGAGACGGGTGGGCTCGATGCGATCATCGTTAATGCCAGCGGCTGCGGCACCACGGTGAAGGATTACGGCTTCATGTTCCGCGAAGATGCCGCACTGAAAGAAGATGCGGCACGGATCTCAGGCCTTACCAAGGACATCACAGAATTTCTGGCGACACTGGACCTGACCGCAGCGAAAGCACCGGAACCGCTGGCAGTCGCATATCATTCCGCCTGCTCCATGCAACACGGTCAGAAGATCACCGACCTGCCGAAGGAATTGCTCGGCAATGCTGGATTCGACATTCGCACCCCGGCAGAAGGACATCTCTGCTGCGGGTCGGCGGGCACCTATAATTTGTTACAGCCGGAGATCGCCACGCGGCTGCGGAACCGCAAAGTCGGGCACATCGAGGCGACTAAATCCGACATCATCGCCGCCGGAAACATCGGCTGCATGGCGCAGATATCGGCCGGCACCGATCTGCCGGTTGTCCACACGGTCGAACTGTTGGATTGGGCGACGGGTGGGCCGAAGCCGGACGCCTTAGCTGGTCGGCACTTTTAGCGCGTCCAACGGAATATCTTGGCGCAAGACGGTGGCGCCTTTCAGATTTCGTGTCGATAGATGCACGATCGGTTTCGGCGCGTTCCAATCAATCTCAATCATACCGAAATTCGGCGCCCCGAATGGGCCGACCACGCGCCACGCGTTCGGCCGCTTGCCGCGATTGTATTGATTGAGCGCGCTCGACGTCATATCCCAGAGCGGATAGGGCACCGAAGCGTCGGCGATTTTTGAGTATTCCGAGAAATGTGGATCACCGCTAACGAACAACACACCGTTGGCGGCAGTCTTACCGATCAACTCGAATAGGCGTCGGCGGTCGCGGGGAAAGTTCGCCCACTCTTCATGTCCGGTTTCTTCCGCCAGTACCCGTGTCCCGCTGGCGATCAGCCGCAGGTCGGCGGGCTTGCGCAATTCCCCCTCGAGCCACCCCCATTGATCCTCGCCGAGCATTCGCGCCGCCGGATCGGGATTAGCGCGGTAGTATCCCATATGCTTTGCCTTCCGCGCCGCGCGTTCCTCGCGTGTCACCTTGACCAAGGGGCTGCGGTCATATCGCACATCCAACAGGATGATCTGCACACGCTGGCCAAGCGGACCGTATTCATAGGACGTATAAATACCGCCGTTCCGTGTGCGGCGTTCCGAACTCAGCGGCTCACCGAAGAAATCGCAGAAGACCTGTTTCGTCGCGGCCTTCGCCCGGAACCCTGACCCGGCATTGTTCTTACCGAAATCATGATCATCCCACGTCGCCACCACCGGAACCTTTCGACGTAGCGCCTGATAACCGGCATCGCCCCACAACCGTCCGTATTTCGAACGCAGTTCCGAGGTGCTTTCCGTGTCTCCATACACATTGTCGCCGAGGTGGACGAACAGGTCCGGCTTCGCCGCCACAACGCGCGGCCATATCGGCTGCGCCCGGTTCTCTCGCAGGCAAGACCCAAGCGCTATTCGGGTGAGCGGTTGGCCGGGATCCCGCCGGAGAGTGACCAAATCCTTGGACGCAAACGTCGCACAACCCGGTGCCAAGAGCGGTAAGGACAGGGACCACAAGAGAGAACGGCGGGAAATCCCGGTTGCCATATTCACAGGCCTCAAGCTTATAGATTCACACCGATAAGACCGCGAAGCTTCGCTTAACGTCAAGACGTGACGCCGGCGCTCCGGCACGGCACGATTTGCCATCGCCTGAAAGAGAGGAAAAATCCCATGCCCGAGCTTAAATCCGAATTCTTGTTCACGATCCGTGTCACCGTCGACCGTTTACACGATGTCGGCGAGACACCGTTCGGCACCCGGCACATCGATATGCTCGGCGACGGGAGTTTCGAGGGGCCGAAACTCAAGGGAATCGTCCTAGGGGGCATGGATCAGAAGATCTTCCGCAGCGATGGCGCGATGAATCCGAATGTCCGCATAATCCTGAAGACGGACGACGATGCACTCATCTATATGTATTACACGGGTATTCGCTATGGCTCGCCGGAAGTGATGCAGCGAATCGCCGATGGCGAGACGGTCGACCCTTCGGAATACTATTTACGGAACACACCCTATTTCGAGACGTCGGTCGAAAAATACGATTGGCTCAATCGCATCGTCTCGGTCGGCGTCGGCAGACGCATGCCGGATCACGCCGAATACGACGTCTTTCAAATACTTTAAATTCTATTGAAGAGCCTCGAGAGTTTTAGTGAAGCGCTTTGGCGGGCTCTTCTTTTTTCCCGGCGGGCTTTGCCATGGCGTCTTCGGATTTCGGCGATCGCGGGATTGCCGCTTTCGGTAAATCAGGTGGCGTCACGTCCTTGAACCGCTCTCCGCGTTTTTCGAAATCTTCCGGCTTGAGGTGCTTGTACAGCCCATCGACCATCGCACCGGCATCGATTTCAATCTTTTGATGAGCGACATCGCCGATCATCCGCGCTGTCTTCATCATGCTGACCGCTTGCGCCCGCACCGATCCGGTAATCGTTCCCAACAATTTCAGCGTGGTCACGACGATCTTACCCTCGACTTGACCTTGCTCGCCCACGGTTAAGCTTTCGCAACGGATGTTTCCGTCCACGCGCCCGTCAATATGCAACTCTCCGTCGCCCTCAATGTCGCCGACAATATGCAAATCAGCACTGATAATCGACGGCGGAGCCTTGCGGATCACCGTTTGCGAGGAAG
>JABJCS010000677.1 GCA_018665505.1 Alphaproteobacteria bacterium | reverse complement strand
TCGCCCGGTACCAGTCCGTATCATCAGGATGTAAGTTGATTTTATGTTGGCCAAACCGCAGTGCTTTGCGCGTGATGCCGTCCCGACCGATGGTGCTCCCCCCGAACGTAATGACCTCCATGCCCAGTGCCTTGGAATAAAAGGCGCAGGTAGCCTCTACATCGGAGACACGCATGACGAAATGGTCGATTCTATCAATTTTGAACATGTGAATTTCCTTTCTAATAACTTTACATCTAGTCGTCGCGCGGGATCGTGCGGTCGGTGGCGCCGATATAGCTGCGGTTCCAAGTAGGCGTTATATGAATTTCATTTAGACACACATGCGGTGGCATTTGCGCGATGAACAATATCGTGGCGCCGACGTCTTCTTCTTGAACCATGCGGGCGCGTTCTTCGGCGCTCGGTGGTGCCGGACGCAGATCAAGAATCTCCGTCGCGACTTCACCGGGGCACAACGCGCAGGCACGAATGCCTAAGTGACAGTTCTCATGATTGATGCTCTCGCTCATCGCGTTGAGCGCGTGTTTCGCCGACGTATAAGCGATGCCGGAAACGCCGCCGACACGCTGGCTCGCCATCGAGGATACGTTGACGATTAACCCGTCGCGTTGTTCGCGCATAACCTTGAGGGCAGCATGAGAAACGTTAAAGGCGCCGTTTAAATCGACGTCGATAATCGTGTTCCATGCTTCATTGGTAATATCGCGCCATCGCCGGTTCGGAAGATTGAGTCCGGCACTGTTGATAAGAAAATCCAAGCGGCCATGCGTCTCGACAATTCTCCCGACGGCGGCGTCAACCGCGTTGGAGTCGACGATATCCAGCGCCTCTATCTCGACGCTGCCGCCGGCATCGATGATGCGGCTCGCTACGGCTTCCAATTGCGCGACACGACGGCCCGACAGGATCACTTTTGCCCCCGCTTCGGCGAGCGCCATCGCACCCGCCCGGCCGATGCCAGTTCCGGCCCCGGTCACCCAGGCAATTTTTCCTTCGATTGACTGCATATCGCTTCCCCGAACGTTCTTCATAGGTATTGAGTGCGGCGCGGTGTGTTTTGCCCGCGCTCTATGTTTAGGTAGTGCTGGAAAGTATAATTACCCGTCGGTCGCGGTGGATCGATAGGTCCGCTGCAGAAATCAAATTGGGGGAGAAGTTGGACATGGCGCAAGCAACGCGAACCGCCCTTATAACGGGGTCGGGCAAAAATATAGGCCGAGGTATAGCGCTGCACCTGGCGGCATCCGGATTCAATATCGTCCTCAACGGGTCGGGAGACCGTGATGCCTGTGAGGAAGTCGCGGCGCAAGTCCGAGACCTTGGCGCCGAAGCGATGATTGAGATGTGTGATATCGGCGACCGCGATGGGGTTCGGGCAATGGCCGCATCGGCGATTGACCGGTTCGGCGGCGTCGATGTTCTGATCAACAATGCCGCCACCCGGCCCGACGGCGATTTCCTGTCAATTACCGAGGAAGAATGGCATCGCATTATGGACATCAATTTCTATGCGGCCTTCCATCTCGCCCGGGCGTGTCTTCCTGGCATGATCGACAAGAACTGGGGGCGGATCGTCAACTTTACCGGCATGAACGCGCAGCAAGGAAATGGAAATAAATCAGCGGTCAGTGTCTCGAAACATGCGATGTGGGGGCTGACCAAGTCGTTGTCGAGAGAATTCGGGCACCAAGGTGTCACCACGAACATCATTTCTCCGGGCACATTTCCTGATGTTGATGTGGACGTCTCGACGCCGCGCTTTCAGGGTCTTCTCAAGAACAACCCGACTGGCCGCCTAGGTACACCTGACGACATTGCCGCTGTGGTCGACCTTTTGGTATCGGATAACGGTGGTTTTATAAACGGGCAGATGCTGCAAGTGAACGGCGGCGTCGTAAATCAAGTATAGGCAGATCTGGAACTCTATGTTCTGGCGTACGTGATTTACCGGAATGGATCCGACGTGGTTGTCCGCTGTTGAGGCGTCCTTCCGTAATCAAAAGCATGCCTTCGAAATAGTAATATGGCGCTGGTGAATGAGGAAACCGTCGGTCTTCCAAGTGCTCTTGGTAATATGCAACGCGACAAAAATTAAAGGGGCTGTCCCAGATAACCGAGATTAGAGGTTATCATGGTACCCATGCGCAAGAGCCGTCTGAGCAGATACAGGCAGGATCGTCTGATCGAACATTTTGTTGCTGGCACGACGGCCCGGACAGCTGCCAGTTTATGTGGTGTGAACCGCAAGACTGCGGCCTTCTATTTCCATCGTCTGCGC
>JABJCS010000676.1 GCA_018665505.1 Alphaproteobacteria bacterium | reverse complement strand
CATTACTCGGTAAAGTTAGTAAATGTTGCCGTGTGGATTCATCCAATTGTGTCAGACTTGATGCCACCAGGGCAGGGGACATGCGGTCCTGCTCGGCGAAGACAACGTCGAAGCCAACCACTGCGGCCCCCATCTTGTGGGCCTGTTCGAGGAGTTTCGCGATCGTCGTACGCGGCCACGGCCACTGCCCCACATTCGCTAGGCTTTTCTCATCAATATCGATAATGCCGACTGGATATTCGCCAATCGGTCGCGGAGACATTCTCTGGTACAAATCAAAAGTTTTTACACGTAAAGATTCGACAAACGGTGGGTCGAAGATCCGAATTCCGACACCGGCGATTAAAATCGCTATGCAAATCAGCGTTGCTACCGGAATTTTCCAACGGCGTCCGCCGGAATCTTTTTCGTCGTCGTCATCCGAATCCGTTTCCGATGCTTTGGGTGACGGTGCCTTTCGTTGCCAAGGGAGCAGGGTTTGAACCCGAGCCCAAACGCCAGAAACATCTCCAGTGCCTTCCAGTGTGGCGGCGTTGGCCATGTAATGAACTCCTCCGGCAACGTAATAGGCGCGGCAAGACCGCGATTGAATCGAGAAATCGAATTTTCGGTCTAAAGCTTGCCATGCGTCAAGGATTCAAACGAGACGTGGGATGGATTTCGGGAAGCTAGTGTTGGCCGGCGGCAGGCATAACGCTGTTTTCCAAGCGCTCAGCCTCAGCTTCCAACTCAAACGCCGTCTTTCCGGAGTCCTCTTGATCAGCGAACGATACGGCCATCCAAATGGCTGAAATCAAGCAAATTCCAACTAGTAACGCTCGAGCATAGGAATGACCCGTAAAGCTGCTTTCGTTCGCTCGGAATACTTTACTCTCTTGTCGGTGAGGTTCCTTAGCGATGCCGATATCGGCTGGAGTCAGCCCGCGCGCGCGCAATGCTTCCGACAAAGAGCGAGCTGGCCTATTTAGATATGGACTGGTCATGACGTAACGATCGTCATTTTAAAACGAATTCCCCAAACACATTCGCGCGTCTAAAGCGTACAACAATGCTCGTGCGAGTCGATGTGAATTTATTACAATTAGGTCGGATTTCGCACCTTAATATCGCTTGCTGAAGCTTTGAAGTAACAGGGCAAATTGGGTGGCGGATTGTTGATTTAGATAGTGTTTGAAGGTTTGTATTTGGGTGATTCACAATTCCGTCCTGTTGAATTGGGAAACGATTAGATGAGGGCATTTCGCGCCATCATCAGCGCTGCTCTATTGAGCCTGTCGCTTTCGGGCTGCATTTCCCTGTCTGAATTCTTTGCATCCTTCGGATTTGGCGAATCGGAGAAAGTTGTCGATTTGCCGAATTATAAGGTCGGAGATTCCTATACATTCGGCAATCCAATAGCGACGTGGCGCGTCGTTTCCGTCGAGGATCGCCGCGTCACCTGGCGCAGCGATGCTGGAAATGAGCAAATAACAGGACGCAACCCTCTATTGCCGGCATTGGCTTGGCGTAGTGAGAAGAGCGGCTCTGGGCAACGCATTATCACTGATCAGATGGGGAGCCTTTTCCATATGAAAGTCGGCGCGCGAACAACATTTCGGGCGGCGGTCACGACTGATAAACCACCATATGGTTGGAGCTTTGATTGGCAGTGCGAAGTCTCGGATCGTCAGGATATAGCGGGACCGACGGGGTCAATTGATGCGTTTAAGGTTGGTTGCGGGCGCGATACCGCGGATGAAATTGTTTTCTTTTATGCACCGTCTATCGGTCATTACATAACAAAGACCAGCAATGGCGAGGGAGAAGACGCGACCCGAATTAAGCATCTCGTGGCTTATGAGAAAATTAACTCCGAAGGCCGGCTCGAGCGTGTCGCGTTTGCCGGCCGTCCTCTGGTAATGGCCTCGCAGGCACAGCCACAAAATCCTATCGCGGAGATTTCTAGGCCAAAAGTGAAGACGCGCGATGTTCCGGCGGCAATCCGGACGCAAATAGTCTCCGGTAATACCTTGCAGAACCGGGCGCAGCAGTTATTGGCGCAGCGAAAGTCAGTGAAAGCGCCGGTCGAACGTACCATTGCGCAAGCAAACACCGAGGGTGCGCTTGCGCGCGATATCGCTTCCATCGCACCCGCATCGGGGGGAGAAGGCCGCGTGATGCGGGCGGATTCGCAAAAGGACGCTGGATTCCAGCTTGTGGCGAAAGTTCTGCCCCAATTCCCGCCGCGCCCGAAAGCGAATCCCAAACGAGAGGCCGTGCAGGTTGCGACTGCTCTGGCGACTTTGCCGCATTTACCGGTTATCCCGAATTCGGTGGCGGAAATTCCAACGCTACCGCGTGAGGTGAAGAAAAACCCCTTCGACGTAAGTATCGTCAATAAGGCCTATGCCGCACCGGAAGCGGATAGCGAGGCTCTTCGCCGCGCCCGCAAACGAGCCATACGAACACCTGGCTTGGGAGATGAGGCGATGTTGGCCGTAAGATCGAATATTGATAGAACCCGGTCGGTGACGGCCGACAAGCCAGGGATGGGGCGATCTCAACCTGTTGGCCGCCCATCTGCTCGAAACCAGGTCGCGTCGTTGCCGGCTCAAGTTCCGACCCCATCAGCCAAGGCGGAAGCAGGCGAGTTGTTATACGGTTTACACCTTGGGACATTTCTTGGGCCGCGAAAGGCGCTACAGGGCTGGAAGTATATTTTCCGCAGTCATCAAGACCTTCTTACGGGTCTTCAACCGAGGATACGACGCCACGATTTGGGTAAGAATGGCGTGAGATATCGGCTTCGTGTTGTGCCCTTTGCGAATGCCGCGAGTGCGACAGCACTCTGCGAACGTCTCTCTAAACGCGGCAAGTTTTGTCGCGTCACGTCCGAATAGCAATAGCTCTCAGAAATCTCTGCTCGGCGCGTTAGCTGTTAGTTACTGCGCTTGAATATGGACGCCGGTAATTCCGGCTGCGCCTGAGATTGTGCCGGTACGGCGGGCGGAGCTGCTGAGCCCGGCGCTAATTGCAGTGGCGGTGGTTGTTGCGATTGTTGCGGTGTCAGCTGTTGCTGTGCGGGTAAGGGCTGTTGCTGCACAGATGGTGGGAGGATCCCAATGCCACGGGATTGTTGGGGCGTTGGCGGCGCGGGTTGCGGTGTAGAAACCGGTCTTTGATCTAAAACGGGAGCCCCGGCATTCGATGGCGATTGCTGGGTAGTGGACGTCGGGCTTCTTTCAAACATCTCCTCAATCGGCACAGGAATACCGACATTCTGAAAGGCGCCTTCCTTTATCATCAGCCAGCTGACGATGACCAACACGCCGAGAATGAAGCTTAACGACATGCCGAACGTCAAAAATATGACGCGACCAACCCGCCTCTGACGATTAAGAAAGCTTATTTCGGCACCCAAACGGTCGATTTTCGAGTTCAAGTCGCTGGCGGAGCCGTTCATATCGGCTTGCAGGCGCACAAGTGCGGAAGATAAGTCCGCGCGCAACGCGGAGTGGGCTTGCTGGCTCCCCTTCGATTCAGAGGCGATGATCCGTAAGGCGGACTTAATTTGCGATTCGACGTTCGCCAAATGCGCGCGCAATTCGTCACGCGACAGGTCCGCCCGTGCGGGCCGTCCTTGTTGCGGCGGTCGGGGAGCATTTCCCGGCTGTTGTTGTCCGCCTTGTGGGCGCGGTGCTTGTTGTTGCTGTCCGGGTTGTGCGCGTTGCTCACTCATCGGATATCTTGCTCCGGCACTAGGTATTTAAAGTAAAACTGAATGTTAGTTCTAACACATAGTCCATAACCAGTGTGACCTTGCCCCCGTTATTCCCCCGTTTATGAGTAGAATCTGTTCTGGTTATGGTCCTGATCGGACCGGGTTGTAAACTCCTTCGGTGTGAGCCCGTCGAGGCTCGTATGGGGCCTGTGGTTATTATAGTCGTGACGCCAT
>JABJCS010000675.1 GCA_018665505.1 Alphaproteobacteria bacterium | reverse complement strand
TGGATTTTCACTATGGGGTGAGCGACCGGAGGATTGGCGCGACGGGACGCATCCATGCGTTCGAAATTATCGCCTTCCCAACTCCGCGCCTTTTTCGGGCTGCCATGCAGCTTCATGAAATCGTTCACGGCATCCTTGTCCGCGAGATAAGTTCTCATGTCCGCCGACAAGGCCTCATAGGCCGCCTGCATGCCGACGAAGATGGTGTCGCCACCCGCTTGCGGGCATTCAACCGCGCGTAGGATCGAAGCGAATTCCGGCTCGGCCCGAAAGATGCCGTCGGAATGGAAATGGTTGACGTTGGGCGGCCGGTCCTCGTCGTTGATCAGCACGTGCATTTCCGGCACACCTTCCTCGACTAAAAAGGCGGAGCGCGTCGCCTTCCGCAGACGGCCGAAGCGACCCGCGAAGTCACGCTGCTGAGTGGCCGTCAGGTCCTGGTCGCGGAAGAAGACGACGCCGTGATCCATCAGGGCGGTATGAACTTCGCGAAGCGTCTCGTCATCGACGCCGCGCGCGATATCTATTTGGCCGATCTCCGCGCCGACGGCGGGCGTCAACGGGGTGACCGAGATATGTTTGTATGTGGTCATGAGGCTAATATGGAAAGCGAGTGTCGATTCGCCAAGACCCATTGATATAGGCGTCAGAGATGACCCGTAGCAGGTTCGGCGACACCGGGCGGTCCGGGCCTGTCCACCATCAACCGACGTAGAGTTGGAAGAGGAACCCGGCCATCAATCCACCCGCGAGCGAAAGGCCGATATACCAAAGAAAGAGCGGCCTTTTCACCAAAGCATAGACCGCGATGGCCGCCGGAATACTGGTAACACCTCCCGCGACCAGGAACGCCATCCCCGCACCCGGCGCGGTGCCGAGCTCGATTAGCCCAGCCACCAACGGCAATGCTGCATAGCCGTTCAGATAGGCCGGCACACCAACCAATGTGGCCAAGGGGATGGCCCAGTCATTGCCTTGGCCCAGCACACTGGCGATTTGATCAGCGGAAATATAGGCGATCATCAAACTTTCCAGTAGGAAAGCGAGGGTCAGCCATTTCAAGAGGAAGAGCGAGGTAGAGCCGGATTCCTTGAAGAATTTTTGTCGACGATCCTCTTCTTCCCAGAACTTCCAAGCGACTTTGGCTTTTGGGTCGATTGTCGGCGCGCCGCAACCGCCACATCCAGTAACATCGTCACGCAAGGGGTTTGCGAACGCGCCCCGCGCCATCAGCGCCGCCGTGCTAAATCCGCCCATCATGCCGATGCCGACCGCCGCCATGGTCTTGGCGATAGCGAAATCGAGACTGAGCGTGCCCATGGTGAGGACGAACATCGTCGGGTCCATCAAGGGCGACGCGAGCCAGAACGCCATGACGGCGGGGACCGGAACGCCCATGGCCAATAAGGCGGCGATCAGCGGGATCACGCCGCAAGAGCAAAACGGGGACATGCCGCCGAACAGTGCCGCGACCACGATCATCGTCGACAATCGGCCTTGGAATGCCTTGGCGATTAGATTGTCCGCACCACTAGCGCGCGCATATGCCGCGATACCGATGGCGAGTGCCAGGAACGGCACCATACCGGTCAACGCTTCGCCAACAAAGCTCAGGCTCGCTTGCGCTTGCTCTGGCACGAAGACGACAAGACCGAGGAAGATCGCCACGACCGCAAGCCAGGCTCGTTCGATCCGGCGCCCGAATCCAGCGGCGTTCTTGAGATGAAGTGAAATGTCGGACATAGCCGTTCTCCGTATGCTCTACGCCGCGTCTTGCGCGTCTTGTTCGAGGGTGACACCAGTGCAGCATTCCTCGGTCAAAAAGCCGATCAACGCCCGCATCTCGTCATAATCCACACTGCAGTAAATCTCCCGCCCGCGCCGTCCTTGCGACACCAGCCCAACCCGAGCCAATTTCGCGAGATGGTGCGAGAGCGTCGACGCGGGTACATCGAGGGCCTTTTGAATATCGCCCACAATAAGCCCGTCATCCCCCGCCTTCACCAGGAGCCGGTAGATCGAAAGACGCGTCTGATGCCCCAAGGCTTCCAAGCGTCCTGCTGCGGTTTCTTCGTTCATGCTGATTATATAATGGGTGTTTTCGGATAACACAACGGTATTTCTAAAATTATCGAAATATTTTTAATATATCCAATTTTTGCCTGTCCGCACCGTATGGCCGTGTTAATTGAGAGCCATTGACCTTACACAAGAGTTCCACGGGAACGGGAGATAAACTATGACCGACACGCCTATTGCCATCGTAACGGGCGGCGCCCAAGGCATCGGCTACGCTTGCGCCGAGGCGATTGCCGAATCCGGTGCTCGCATCGTGTTGGCCGATATCAACGAGGACGGCGTGGCCAAAGCAGCGGAGACGTTGGGGAACGGCACAGTTGGCATCACCTGCGACATGGGGGATCCGAAGCAAGTCGACGCGCTGTTCGGCCGAATTGAAACCGAGATCGGTACGGCCTCTATTCTCGTGAATAACGCGGGCATCGCGCTCCCCGCCCCGTTCTTGGAGACCACGTTTGATCAGTTCCAATCGGTCATCGACGTCAATCTCACCGGAACCTTCCAGGCGATTCAGCGCGCGGCCAAGGCCATGGTCGCGAAGGGGATCGAGGGCGCCATCGTCAACATGTCTTCCATCAACGCACAGGTGGCGATCCCGACAATCGCCGCCTACTGCGCTTCCAAGGGCGGCGTCATGCAGCTCACCAAAGCCGCCGCATTGGCGCTGGCGCCCCACAATATCCGCGTCAACGCGGTTGGTCCGGGCTCGATCGACACCGCCATGATGGCGAGCGTCAATGACAATCCGGAAGCAATGAAAATGGTCATGTCGCGCACACCCTTGAAACGGATCGGCTCACCACGCGAAATCGGCGATGTCGTAGCCTTCCTCGCCAGCGACAAGGCAAGTTACATCACCGGAGAGACGATTTATGTCGACGGCGGCCGCATGGGCATGAACTACACTATGTGATTCAGCAGTGTCCTAAACCGGGTTTGGCTAACCGTTGAGCACTATGTTATCTAGCCGCCGCGAATTTTCCCCTACCGGATTAGGTCCTTTCCAATGACGAACACGAACCCCAGAGCCATTCTCGATTCCCTACTGGCGCGCTGCCAGGAACTTCGCTCCCCCTGCGGCGACGGCGATCTCGTGTGGCGGGAATGGGGTGCGGCGAATACGGAGCGCCCGCCATTGGTGCTGCTGCATGGCGGTTTTGGAGCCTGGAACCATTGGGTACGGACAATCCCCGCCCTGGAAACTCAGTATCGAGTGATCGCGGTAGACCTGCCGGGTTGCGGTGATTCCGCCGATCCACCCAAACCTTACGATGCGGCGAGCCTAGTGGAGATACTCTCGGGTGGGCTCGACCGAATCCTACCGGACGACACGCCCTTCGATCTCATCTCGTTTTCCTTCGGCGGCGTCTTATCTGGTTTGCTGGCCCACGCGCAGGCGCGTCGCATCCACAGCTTGACCCTGATCGGCTCTCCGATCTTGGGATTGACCGGTACTGGACCCGCTAACGAATTAGTCGAAGTGCCACGGGACTTACCGGCGGCGGAAGCGGCACCCCTCTACCGGCACAATCTTCAAAAACTGATGGTACATGATCCAGCGGCGGCAGACGACTTGGCGCTCACGATTCAGACGGACAACATGGCGAAGGCTCGCCTGCGGTCGCGTGGCATCGCTCGTACATCGGTTCTCGCGGACAGTCTGCGCGACCTGCCTTGCCGCCTGAACGGCATTTTCGGTGACAAGGACACAACCCTGTATCCGGACCTGTCGGGCATCCGCGACTACGTCGAAGAAATTCATCCGGGCGCGCCCATCCACGTCATCCCCAATGCCGGACACTGGGTCCAATTCGAGGCATGGGAGGCAGTCAACAAATTACTACCGGATGTCCTGAACTAGGGGCGGCGGACAATCGCAACCCGACGCCCCTCAAGTTCGAACGGTATATTGTCTTAGGCCGCCGGTAACAGCTCAACACCGGACGCCCGGCTTTGACGAAGAAGGTTTATATTGATGGCGCTATGTGGTTTCAGCGCCAATCGTTCTTGCGCCAATGCTTCTGCGGTCGAGCGCATTCCAGCTCGGCTCGCGGCCTCTGTTAACGTCCAGTCGATGATATCACGCTGAGCATGGCTTCCCCCGAAACTATTGGCGATATATCGCGCGGGATACAAGAGTTCGACCGCATCCCCGTAG
>JABJCS010000674.1 GCA_018665505.1 Alphaproteobacteria bacterium | reverse complement strand
GGGGGAGAATTGGGATCATTTCGAGCCAATCATGGCAGAAGCCTTGCACCGCATCCCGGCGCTCGAGACAGCGGAAGTGCGGATGTTGTTGAACGGCCCCGAGAGTTTCACCCTGGATGGGGCATTCCTGATGGGCGAAGCACCCGAAGTGCCCGGCTTCTTCATGTGCTGCGGCATGAATTCGATGGGTGTCGCCAGTAGCGGCGGTGCAGGTAAAGCGCTCGCGGATTGGGTTGTCGACGGCGATCCCGGCGTTGACCTTTCGTCGGTCGATGTGCGCCGCTTCGCCCGGGTGCGAGACACACTCACGGCAGTCCGTGACCGGGCCGCCGAAAATCTCTCCATGCACTACGCCATCGGCTATGCGGGACATGAGTTCGAGAGCGCCCGCAATCTGCGCCTCTCGCCCCTGCACGAACGGCTCGCATCGCTCGGTGCGGAATTTGGCGATCGGGGCGGTTGGGAGCGGCCTAGTTGGTTCCAACCGGCGGGCGGCGGTGTCTCCACGGAACTTCGCTTCGGCAATCCCCATTGGTTTGATTGCGTCGCCCGCGAACACCACGCCGCGCGAGAAGCTGTTGCCGTCTTCGATCAAACCAGCTTCAGCAAGATTCTCGTGCAAGGCTGCGACGCCCCGGCTTTTCTCGACCGGGTCTGCGCGGGACGGATGGATGTGCCCGTCGGACGCGTCACCTATACCCCAATCCTAAACACCCGCGGCGGGTATGAGAGCGATGTGGTCGCCCTGCGGATACGGGACGACGCTTATCTGATCGTCACCGGCTCGGCTCAGCAAACCCGCGACATGGATTTATTACGCCGCCACATCGCCGCCGACGAATTCGTCACTTTGACGGATTTGACCAGCGCCTATGCGGTGATCGGCGTGATGGGACCGAACGCCCGGACATTGTTGTCCCGCCTCAGCCCCGATGATTTCACCAATGAAGGCTTCCCCTACCTCACCCACCGGGAAGTCGAGATCGGCGACACCGTCGCCCGTGCCGCCCGCATCTCCTATGTGGGCGAGCTAGGATGGGAGCTTTACGTGCCGAGCGAGGCCGCTTTGCCGCTCTACGACCGAATTCGCGAAGCGGGCAGCGATCTTGGCATAGAGAATGCCGGCAGCTTTGCCATGGCGGGCCTGCGCATCGAAAAGGGTTATTGCGCCTGGGGACACGACATCGGCCCTGACGACACGCCACTTCAAGCCGGCATGGGGTTCACGACAAAACTCTCCGGTAATACCGATTTCACCGGCCGGGCAGCGCTCGAGCGGCAAAAAGTCGACGGTGTCGGTCGACGGCGTATCCTGCTGAGCGTCGACGACCCGGATGTGATCTTGATGGGATTGGAGCCGATCCTCGTCGACGGCGAAATTTTGGGATACACGACTTCCGCTACGTACGGTCATACAGTCGGCCGCTCTGTCGCCATTGGCTATATCCAGCTTGGCGGCAGCACGATCGACGATATCATTGCGAGTGGACGGTTCGAAGTCGAAGCAGCGCTCACCCGGCATGCGGCCACAGCGTCGTTGAAGCCCCTCCATGATCCGGCGGGCACACGGCTGCGCGACTGACCTGCAGTTGTCATTCGCCGATGGGCGACCGATCTTGAATAGAGAATAAATATCGCTGGCGGTTCTACGATTATGATCAACTTCGAAACTTTGCACACCCGTTTCGGCGCCCGTGTCACCGGCATCAACCTCGCCAATGACTTGGACGACGAGACATTTGCCAAACTGCGCGAGGGTTTTGCCAGTCACTCGGTTCTGGTCTTTCCGGACCAACCGTTGACGGACGAACAGCAAATTACATTCAGCAAAAGATTGGGCCCGCTGGAAGCGACAAAAGTCGGCTCCTACGGTGCCGGGACCCCATTGGTGATCCTGAGCAATGTTGGCGAAGACGGCAATGTGGTGCCGGACGATCATCGCCTCAACATGGTCCACAAAGCGAATTCGCTCTGGCACAGCGATAGCTCTTTCAAGCCGACACCGGCGCTGGCCTCCATGCTCTCCGCCAAGACCGTGCCACCGGAGGGTGGGGAGACCGAGTACGCGAGCATGATCGTCGCCTGGGACGATTTGCCGGAAGACACAAAATCCAAAATTGACGGGAAGATCGCGTTACATCATTTCGCGGCGTCCCGTAATCGCATCAACCCGGAGCTGATGACCCAGGCGGAATACGACGAATTACCACCGGTGAAGCAAATCATGGTCCGAGATATTCCTGAGACCGGCAAGAAGTCGCTTTATGTCGGCTCCCACGCAGGCGCGATTGTCGGCATGCCCGATGACGAGGCGAGACCGCTCATCGATGAATTAATAGCCTTCGCAACCGCGCCGGAACGGGTTTATACGCATACTTGGCGCGCAAACGATGTGGTTCTCTGGGACAATCGCGCCGTCGTCCATCGCGGTCGTCCCTTCGCGCGCGACAAACATGCGCGGGTCATGATCCGAACGACGATTGCGGGTGATAGTCCAACGGTGCGAATCTAGTCCCTCTCCCCGCGTGGGAGAGAGTTATGGGGTTTCGCTAATGCGGAACGTCGACGCCCTTGATTACCGTGCGGTGTAAAATACGGCGCTCCGTCGACATACCGTAATTGGCAATGGCGCGGTGCAATAGGCATCGATTGTCCCACATCGCTAAATCGCCGACACGCCATTGATGCGAATAAACGAACTCATCCTGAGTCGCGAAAGCCTGCAGGTCTTCCAGCATTTTCCGACCTTCCTCTTCGCGTCCCTCGATATGCGACGTGTGTACGCCGAGATAAAGGGTCTTGCGACCAGTCTCCGGATGGGTCCGAATCAACGGATGCGTGACCGGAGGGCGTTCGCGCCGTTCTTCTTCACTCGCCGGTTTGTTGCCGGTATTGCGGCGATTGGCCTCCCAGCTATGCACGACCTGAAGGTCGGCATATTCCCGCTTTTGCTCATCCGATAATGCTTCATAGGCCAGGTACATATTTGCGAATTGCGTGTC
>JABJCS010000673.1 GCA_018665505.1 Alphaproteobacteria bacterium | reverse complement strand
CTTCTGCCCGACGAACTTCGATAATGCCGTCCTTCTCCGGGTGCAGCGCCACCCGCCAATAGAACCCATTACCGCCGAGATACACCAGCTTGCCGCCGGTATCGCGATACTCGGTCAAGGCGTCGAGGGTCTCCGCTGTATGATATTCTGGATGGCTGCAGGTTGTGACAGCCTTATAGGTCTTCAACAGGTCCGCACCTTCGTGGTGCAATTCCCAATCGGTGACGGTGTCGTAAGGGATGCCCTTTTCCTCGAGCCAATCGAGCAGGTGGGTGTCCGCCGGCAAATGCCGCAGCCCCGATCCGTGCTGGTCGTAGATCGGAAAGAATCCGGGCCGCACGTTCAACATCGGCCTGTGCCAAGAAACATTGCAGATGCCAGAGCCGTCAGTGTGAAAGTTATAGGTCGAGAGGCCGAATTCCCGATGCTCGTACGGATTATGGGGGAAGGCGCCCCATTCCTTGGCGCGACGGGTCCAGGTGCTGTCAAAATCACGCCGCGCCTGATTGCCATATATGGTATAGGTAAATGTTGGGATGATGACGCAGAGGTCGGCTGTTTGTTTGCCCTTCGGCGGACAGACGACGAAGGGCAGGATTTCCCAATCGTCACCTGACTGCAGCCGTGCGCCGTAAAGTCCGGTCTTCAGTTCGTCCGGCACCGTGAAGGAAAAATCTGTCTCCCAGTTGCAGTCAGCGATGTCGTCATCATGGAAGTGAATGGCACCATAGGTCTCCGGCGCATGCTGCCACCGCATTTCCTCGGCCTGCCAGTTCGAGCCGGTCATGGCCCGGGCCGGGGCATTGTAGACATACCCATGCAGTCCGAGCGGTCCCATATCGATCACGCGGGTTGTCGAAATGCCGCTGCTGAAATCCCATCGGGCCGAGAGGTTCGTCTCCTTCACGGATGGGTCGATGGCAGCGCCGAATATGGTTGGTGCTTCGATCTTACCGTTGAAATGCCCGGAAACCGGCTCGCCATCCAAAGCGGCTATCAGGATTGGCGCGTCGGCCTCGATCGCCGCTTCTCCGTCCAATGTCGTCGATTGTCTGACGGTCGATGAGGCCGGTCCGGTGAGTTCCTGTTGGCCGACGAAGACCTTGCCCGTGGAGGCGTCGATGCTGCCCCAGACTTTGTACCATGTGCGTTCGCGCAACGGCGTCTCGGTGGACAACCGAAGCGGCTCACCTCCTTCCGTTCCGACGATTACCTCAACGCCGTTCGGGCCCACCGCTACCGCTAGACCCTTGCCGGTCTTGGGGTCGAAGCGGCTGATCACCCCCTGGCTCTCTTTCTTGAGCAGCGTTGGCCAAACCGTCGCCGAGAAAGTGAGGCAATCGACGCCGTCGAATGCGCTGCCCGGGACAATCTTGGCGTAGGAGCCCAGATTGATTTGCTGAACGCGCGCTGGATAAGACCCGGTGAATTCCGCCGGTGTATCCGCCTCCTTAATGCCGGGGCCTGCCGGGTTCGGATCACCGCAGGTAATACGGACCAGCTTTGCCTGATAGGGAGTTGGTGACGTGCAGGAAACCTTGAAGGCGATGGTGTCGCCGGGGCGGACCGACAGCTTGTCGCTGTATCCGATGAGCGGGATCGTACTTTCTGTCATGACATCGCCAATTCGTTGGTTCGCCTCATATCTTCACTTAGGTTAGTGTATAGGTAATGTCGACGAACCCGAAAGGAGCCGAGATGTCACAGTCTTCCGAAGAGTTGTTCGGCCACGCGCGCGAACGCCTGGCAGGTGGTGTTTCCCATGAAAGCCGGTTCAAGGGACCCTTCCCGAAATACATCGAACGTGCCGAAGGGTCGCGAAAGTGGGAAGTCGACGGTAAGGAATATATCGACTACGCGATGGGCAGCGCCTCCCTGTTGTTGGGTCATGCGCACCCGAAGGTCGTCGCCGCTCTGACGGAGCAGGCCGCAAAGGGCAGTTTTTTCGCCGATTGCCATCCGTTGGAAATCGAATGGGCCGGATTGATCCAAGAATTGATTCCGTCTGCCGAGCGCGTGCGGTTCGTCAGTTCCGGCACGGAAGCGACAATGCTGGCGATCCGGATCGGTCGCGCTTATTCCGGTAAGAATAAGATTTTGCGCTTCGAGGGGCATTACCACGGCTGGCACGAATTCGTCGATCTCGGCATGAACGCGCCCTACGACAAACCGACCTCGCTTGGGATATTACCGGGCACCGTCGATTGTACGGTCGTCGTGAAGCCGGATTTGGCAAAACTTGAGGAAGCGCTAAAGAGTGACGACGATATCGGCACGATCATCTGCGAGGTGTCGGGAGCGAACTACGGCAGCGTGCCATTGCCGGACGGGTTTTTGCCAGAATTGCGGCGCCTTGCCGACGTGCATAAAGCCGTGTTGATTTTCGACGAAGTGATCACCGGGTTCCGTTGGAGTCCGGGTGGGCGGCAAGCACGTGATGGGGTGATTCCGGATCTGACCACAATGGCCAAGATCGTAACCGGCGGTATGCCGGGCGGTGCGGTCGGCGGGCAGGTTGAATTCATGCGATTGCTCGACCCTTCGGTCGAATTTCGCGGCAAAACGCCGGGCGTGACCCATAAGGGTACATTTAACGGCAATCCACTGGTCGCGGCGACCGGTGTCGCGGCTTTATCGGAAATTAAGACCGGTATGCCCAACAAGCTGGCGGATGCGGCGGCGGAGCGCTTGCGCACCGGCATGCGGAAAGTCATCCAGCAGCATCAGGTTGCGGGCGCGGTCTATGGCGAAGCGTCCACATTCCATCTTTATCTTGGCGAAGGCGCAGCGGACGGCTCAGTCGCCGAGCTGGGGGCTGAGAAAATTCGTGGCATCGACAAAGGCACCGTGACCGCGATGCAGGGCGGCTTGCGTAAACGCGGCGTCGATCTGATGTCCCATATGAGCGGCGTCACCTCGATGGCTCATACCGACGCGGATATCGATGAGACCTTGGAAGCCTTTGAGGACACAGTGCAAGAGATGATCGGCGCTGGACATATCGGCGGCGCCTGATCGGCTGAATGGATTCCGTCACGCAATTCGCCCTTGGCGCGGTCGTGGGAACGGCCGTGCTCGGAAAAAGTATAGGCGTGCGCCGAGCTGCGATAACGGGCGGACTGCTCGGTACTCTGCCGGACCTTGACGTCTTCTTTCCTGCCGATGATCCCATCGATAGCTTCGTTGGACACCGAGGGCCTAGTCATTCGTTGATCGTGCATTTGATGGTGGCTCCCGTCATCGGAGAGACGTTGGTCCGGTGTTTTCAAACGCTGAAAGAATATCGCGCGCGAGCTTATATTGCAGTCTTCCTTTGCCTGGCGACACACGCCCTATTAGACGCCATGACAATATATGGGACGCGGCTGTTTTGGCCCGTTTGGCCGGAACCATTGGGCCTCGGGTCGATTTTTATCATTGATCCGCTCTATACGCTGCCGCTCCTGATTGTGACCTTATGGGCGTTCTTCAGGCGGAACTGGAGCGTGAGGTTCGGTAAAGCGGTAACGTTATCCCTGATGATATCCAGTCTCTATCTCGGATGGACGGTCGTTGGGCAGAAAATTGTCGAGGCGCGGGGTACGGCATATTTGACGGATCGAGGGATCGAACCACAATCGATTGTCGCCGGGCCAACGCCGCTGAATTCTTTGTTTTGGCGTATGATAGCCATCGACCGCGATGTTTATTACCACGTCTATATGCCGATTTTCGGGAGCGATAAAACCGTCACGGCGTATCGTCATACCCGCTGGGAGTTGTCGGTTTCCTGTTGGGCAGAAAGAGCTGTTGCGGGAAAGGGGATCGCAGGGGTCTTGGCCCGGTTCGCCGATGGGTTCTATCAAGTGACCCTGCGGGATGCCACCGTTCTGGTGTCCGATCTGCGCATGGGTCTTTATCCGGAATATTCCTTTCAATTCGCGATTGCCGAGCGTCAAGGCGCGATCATTGCAGATGCCTCACCGCGACGAATTCGCGGCAATCGCAATCAGCCGGGAGATATGGAGTGGTTGCTGGCTGGTGTTCGGGGTGCCAGAGCAATTCGCCCAGCGGAGGCGGACCAACTAATCGAGGATGTGCCGACGCAATTCGTCCAAGAGAACCGATCTACCACAGCTTGTTGATCCGCCATGAGGTCTCCTTTGCATAATAGTATGACCCTTCAAAGCGGAACATCGGACGCGGCAACGTGAGATATCTTTCAGTCCTAATTGTACTCATGATCGCGGTAAGCGGATGTAGCCGCTTTAAGCTGCTTTATTCATTTGGCGGGGAGGCGATTCAAAGCGAGACGGAGTTCTATCTCGATCTGAACGAGGAAGAAGAAGCGGCCTTGGAGCGAAGCGTCGGTGAACTCATCTCATGGCATCGGGAGGAAATGTTGCCTCGCTATGCTGAATTTTTCCGTAAAGGTGCGGAGGCAGCCGATAGCGGCGCGCTTGATGAACTCCGGGTTAGGTCGGCAATTCAAGAGATGCGGACCCTCCTCAGACAGACGGTTGAGGGTGCCGTACCTCATGTCGCCGTTGTTCTGGCGGGGCACACCAAACCACGAAAGCTGAACCATCTTCGCGCCCGCATGGCGGAACGCTCCGCCGAACGGCGTGAGGAGCTTGAAGTCCCGAAGTTGGAATGGCTGGCGGAGAGAACCGAGAGCTCGGTGCGCCGCTTCGAGCGATTTTTCGGCGATTTATCCGAGGCGCAAGTAGCAATGGTGCAGCGTTATTTTGCCGATACTGCGGGGTCATCAAAGCCATGGCAACGGGTGCGCGAGGATCGCCGCCAAGCCTTTCTCGCATTTCTTGCCGGGCGGCCTGATCAAGATCGAATCGTGAAGTTCCTGCCTCGAATTCTGCTCCACTCCGACCAAGTCGTTGGGCCCGAATATAAGCTGTTAGCGGATGCTTGGTGGGCCCGGTTTACGGATTGGATGGTGGAGATGATGGGCTCGCTCGATGCAAAGCAAAGGCTACACTTTTCTACAACGTTGCGGGATTACGCGGCTGATATGATCGATCTGTCGAGTTAACGCTGTTTGGAACATTGCGCGCTGCCGATAGCACTCTATTGTCTCTGCCAAACAATTTTGGAAGGAAACGACAATGGATTGGACCGAACGCCGCACCCGATTTCGGGCGCAGATCGAAGGTGATAAATGCGTGCATCCAGGCTCCGTCTTCGACGCGATGTCGGCACGGATCGCGGAAGATTTAGGCTTCGAGATTGGCATGTTCGCGGGCTCGACCGCCTCATTGGCGGTGCTCGGCGCACCCGACCATATTGTGCTCACGCTCCCTGAATTTGCTGGGCAGGCCTATCGAATTTGCCGGGCCGGGAACCTCGCTATTCTGGTCGATGCGGATCACGGTTACGGCAACGCATTGAACGTCATGCGCACGGTCCAGGAGTTGGAGACAGCGGGTGTGTGTGCCGCCTCCATTGAGGATACAGACCTGCCGCAACCGTTCGGCGAGCTCGGCAATACGCGTCTTCTGTCCGTCGAAGAAGGTGTGGGCAAAATGAAAGCTGCCATCGAAGCGCGCCAAGACAAGAAGTTTGTCATCGCTGGTCGCACCAGTGCTGCGGCGGTCACTGGGGTCGAAGATTGCATCGTGCGTGCCAAGGCTTACGAGCAAGCAGGCGTCGATATGATTTTCCTGGTTGGCGTGAAGACGAATGAAGATCTCGAGAAGATTTGCGGTGAGATCAATATCCCGATCGTCATCGGCGGTGGCCCGTCCCCCGATCTTCCATATTACGCGAGCCTCGGCGCACGGATCGCATTGCAGGGCCACAAGCCGATCATGGCGGCGGTGCAAGGGGTCTACGACACTTTGAAAGCGTTGCGGGACGGTGTGGCGCACAGTGATGTCGAGTATTTCGCCGATGCCGATTTGATGCGAAAAGTAACGCGCGGCGACGATTACGACCGCTGGATGAAAGACTACTTGGGCGAATAGGAAACTGATCATGGAAATTTCCACGCAACCGCTGACGGAAGAGGCATTTGCGCCTTTTGGGCAGGTCATCGCGATGGGCCCACTCGGGCGTGCGCATTCGACCCGCTACGCCGCCGATGTCGAGAACAAGCGAGCGGCGGCGAGGCTCAATGTCTCGATCTCGCAGCAGATACCGACGCCCCTGCCATTGAAGGTGAAGGCGATGGAGATGCATCCCCATTCGGCACAAACCTTCATCCCGACGGAAATTAAACGCTATCTTGTCCTTGTCTGTCCGAAGGACAGTGACGGCAACCCGGATGTCGGAAATCTGAAAGCGTTTGTGGCGGAGGGCAACCAAGGCATCAATTATCACGCCGACATCTGGCATCATCCGTTCACGGTTTTGGATGAGCCGGGCGAATGCGTGATGCTGCGCTATGACGTGGACGACGACGAGGATACGTTGTGGTTTGTCGTCGATGACGGACCGACAATCGTGGAATCCTAGAAAGGGATTAGAGCGATGGCGACGGAGCTTTTATTCGGTGTGCAGACCAACGGAATCCGGCATGCGGAGGCTGATGGAATGCCGGATATCGACACCCGGTTTCGCATGGTGAAGGAGGCCGGGGTCCACGACTATATCGATAAAACGCCGGACCCTCATGAGATCGAGGAATTCGAGGCCGCGAGCGAGAAATACGGATTGCCGGTCCGAGCCGGCGGTTGGTTCTACACGCTCGGGCGCGACGAGGCCTTGTTCGCGCAGAACATCCAAACAGCGGAACGGCTCGGCTCTCTCGTTCACAATACGCAGATTCTGACGAACCATGCGGACGGCCATCCGGTGACCAATGACGAAGTCATCGCGACCTATTTAAATTTTGCGGAGATCGGCGACAAACATGGCGTGACGCCGTGCTTTGAAGTCCACGTGAATATGTGGTCGGAAGATTTCCGCCGTGTCGCCGAGGTTGGGCAGGCGGTCGAGGCGCGGGGTGTTCCGTTCAACATGACGCTCGACCATAGCCATGTGATTTTCAAGATCGACAATCCGGCGGAGCAAGAGATCGGCGATATTCGGGGCGACGTTGAATCCGGCAAACTGATCCTTGATCCGTTCAAGGACGGGAATGTCAGCGATCAATGGATCGATGCCGGTTGGATCAAACATTGTCACGCCCGGGCCGCCATCCCGAACAATCCGAAGAACCTCGATACGGTGACTGAAGCGGGCAAACCCGGACGAGGCATCCAGTATCCCTTCAAACAACCGGAGCCGGGTCAGTATCACTCGGAATGGCAGGAAGAAGCGTTGGAGCCTTGGAAGGAAACCATCCGCAGCTTAATGCGCCACCACGCAGCCGACCCCAAGGGGCAACTCGGGCAAATTTCGACCGAATTTATTCCAGGACCGGATTACGGACAGGGCTGCAAATATTCCCTGTTTGAGCAAAGCGTGGCCTGCGTCCAGTGGATGCGCGAGACCTGGACCGATATCAGCGAGGCGGCGTGAGCGAAGTCCAGCGCGACGACTTGTTGATCGTCTATGTCGATGGCGACGCGTGCCCCGTGAAGGATGAAGTCTACCGGGTCGCGGGCCGTCACAATCTGCTTACCCGCGTTGTCTGCAACAGCTGGCTCCGATTGCCGCAATCACCCTTGATTGCGTTGGAAGTCGTTGCCGAAGGATTGGACGCCGCGGATAATTGGATCGTCGAGAATATAGGAGCGGGCGATATCGCGATTACCGCAGATATCCCCTTGGCGGCGCGATGTCTGGAGAAGGGGGCCACCGTCATGGGCCCGACCGGCAAGCCGTTCAGCGAGCAAAATATCGGTACCGCCCTCGCAACTCGAGACCTAATGGCTGACTTGCGGGATAGGGGAGAGATACGTGGCACCAATCCATCCTTCACGAAACAGGACCGTATTCGATTCTTGGACGCATTGGAGAATGCGGTCCAATCGGCACGGCGCGCCGTGTCGTCACGATAGGCGTGCAATAAATGCCAATAAATAAAAAGAATCTACCAGGGAAGGATTTCGAGTTTCTTTATCGGGCTGTTATGAGGCACGCACCGTTTCCCGTATATATTAAGGATAAAAACTTGCGTTTCATTGACGTCAACGCGGCGTTCGAAACCGAGTTCGATACCACTATTGAAGACGTGTTTGGAAAGCTGGCGGGTGAACATTTAACGCCGGAGGAGGCATCGCCCGCACTTGAACACGATCGCCGGGTGTTCGAAACACGGCAACCTATTTCACAAATCGAGGTTATTCAGGAAAAGACCTATAAGGTTTACAAATACCCTATTGTCGAGGGCGGTGAGGTCCTTGGGATAGTAGGCTACGATCTCGACATTACCGACCTGAAAACCGCTGAACGAGAGCTTCTCGAAAGTCGAGACGCTTTTCGCAAACAAGCTGAAGAACTGGATAAAGCGCGCGCAGCCGCCGAAGCAGCCAATCAAGCGAAATCTACTTTTCTTGCTTTTATGAGTCATGAACTTCGCACGCCGCTGAATGCGATTTTGGGTTTTTCAGAAACTATGAAGCTCGGCGCCGTTGATTTGAGTAAAGGCAATCGGCATGTCGAGTATGCCGAAATCATTCATCAAAGTGGCCAGCATTTGCTTGGCCTTTTGGATGACCTTCTCGACCTCTCGAAAGTGGAAGCAGAAAAGTATGACCTCGTGGAAAAAAACATTGATCTGCAGGAATTGGTAGAATCTGTCGTACACCTGTTTTCTGAAGAAGCGCGGCATAAGGAAATCACGATATCAGTTGGTTAGCTCTCCGCGTTGAGAGATTTTTGGGGGGACGAACGGGCGCTTCGTCAAATATTTTCAAATATCTTATCAAACGCGATTAAATTCACCGAAATCGGTGGACGGATCGCCGTCGTGTTTGAGCGCACCTCGGATGATGGATTGGAAATATTCGTCCGAGATAACGGTCGCGGAATGTCGCCAGAAGGGATGGAGGCTGCGCTTCAGTTATTTGGTCAAGTGCGCGAATCAGGTGACACGATGCGAGGAACCGGATTGGGGCTTCCACTCGCCAAGTCTTTTGTTGAATTGCACGGAGGCATACTCTCGCTTGAGAGTGAAGTCGGTATAGGTACCGCCGTGCGTCTGAGCTTCCCGGCAGCGCGATTGAAGACGCGGTGACTGGCTCCCTCATGGAATAGCCCCATTTCTATTCTCAAGATGATTGAGATTGATAGGTAGGAGGCATCAACCATGCCCATTGCTGTTACCGCCCAAGAGGCATTTGAAAATCGTGTTGGGAATACTTTTCCCGAAGTCATCGCGAAGCCGTTTTATCGCAGCCTCTATTTCGGCTCGCCGCCGGCGCGCGGCGGCAACGCGGACGAGAAAAAGAAAGCCATGCCGCAGGCGTATCTGATCGAACAGCCGGCAAACAGTGAAGTAGCGGCGCATTTCCACGATACCAACCAATTCCAGGTGTTCGTGCATGGTAAGGGAGCCTTCGGCAAAAAGCCCTTCGATGGAGTGATGGTGCATTACGCAAAGGCGCACACGACCTATGGCCCGATCTCCGCGGGCGATGACGGTGCGCATTACATGACGCTGCGGAATAACTGGGATTCCGGCGCGAAACTCATGCCCGCTAACCGGTACAAGCTGCGTAAGATCAAGCGGCTGCACAGGGTGGCTGAAGAGGTCCCGGTGCCGGACGCCGCGGCGCTGAAATCCGTCGCCGTGGAGACTGCCGACCTTATCCCGTTGGAAGAAGACGGCCTTGGTGTGCGCCAGTTCAATATCGGACCCGGCCATGAATGTGCGATCACGCTCGAGACCAATGGTGCGGGTGGGTACGCCTATGTGGTCGGAGGTTCAGTTCGCTATGACGGGGAAGAGTATGAGACCAAATCACTGATTTATCGCGCTCACGACGACGCGCCGCTGGCCGTCAAAGGCGGCACCGAGGGCGCCAGCGTGTTGTTATTGCAGTTCCCGCCGGAACCGGACGGCGAATAGGAAACACCAGATGGTTTTATCCGAACACCGTCATTCCGGGGCGTCTCGAAGAGATGAACCTAGAGTTATTGCCTGAGCCTTTTATTCGGTGGACGTTATCAGGGGCGAGGCTCAGGCCATAATTCCGGATAACGCTGCTGCGTTTCCGGAATGACGCATAGAGTTAGAGAGGAAGGAAAACAAAATGTCACGACTGGACGGTAAGATTGCGCTCATTACTGGTGGGGCCTCGGGCTTCGGCGCTTCGACCGGTAAGATTTTCGCGGGCGAAGGCGCCAAGGTCGTGCTCACCGATAAGAACGTCGACGGCGTGCAGGCGGTGGCGCGGGAGATCGGTAATGCGGCGAGCGCCATGGCCCATGATGTGACTTCGGAAGACGATTGGAAACGCGTCGTCGAAGAGACCGTCGCGATGCACGGTAAGCTCGACATCCTCATGAACAATGCCGGTGTTATGGGAACGGGAGCCTCGCAAGATATTGAACACATGAGCTTGGATGAGTGGAAATTTGTTCAAGAGATCAACAGCGATGGTGTCTTCCTTGGATGCCGGGCCGTGATCCAGGCAATGAAGGATAGCGGCGGCGGGTCGATCATTAATATTTCGTCCACCGCCGGGTTCCGGGCGACACCGGGGATTGCGGCTTACGGCGCGTCGAAGGGCGCAGTGCGGCAATTGACGAAATCGGTCGCGGCCTATTGTGGCCGCAAGGGATACAATATCCGTTGCAACTCAATCCATCCGGGTATGGTGCGCACCCCGCTCGGGGAGGCGGTGCTTAAGTATTACGGTGACTTGGAAGAATCGGCCGAGAAGCGAACGCAATCCGTGCCGTTGGGGCGTCTCGGCGAGGTCGAGGATGTGGCCTATGCGGCGCTCTATCTGGCGTCGGACGAGGCCCGGTATATCAACAGCAACGAGTTGGTCGTCGATGGCGGCATGCTCGGCGGCGGTTAGGGAGAGACGACCATGAAATTCGGCATTTTCTATGAGTTGCAACTGCCCCGCCCCTGGGAAACGGGTTCGGAACAGCAGCTGTTCAAGAACGCCCTCGATCAAGTGGAATTGGCGGATGGGCTGGGCGTCGACTACGCCTGGATGGTTGAGCATCATTTTCTCGAGGAATATTCCCACTGCCCGGCACCGGAAGTATTTCTGGGTGCTGCTAGCCAACGCACCAAGGATATCCGTCTCGGTCACGGCATCATTCAGCTGACCACCAATCATCCAGCCCGCGTCGCCGAACGCGTGGCGACTCTCGATCTGATCAGCGACGGCCGGGTTGAGTTTGGTATGGGTGAAGGCGGCAGCCTTACGGAACTCGCTCCCTTTGATCGCACCATTCCGGAGAAGCGCGAAGTGTGGGAAGATGCGGTCCGCGCAGTCATGCCAATGTTCGCCGATGGCGGATTCGAATATGACGGTCCCCATTTCAAATTTCCACTCCGCAATGTCCTGCCGAAACCGGTACAAAAACCGCACCCGCCGCTCTGGGTCGCGTGCTCGCAATTGCAGACGATAGAGATGGCGGGACGTCGGGGGATGGGAGCTCTCGGTTTTCAGTTCATTAGCGCCGACGCCGCCCACGCTTGGGTGCATGCGTATTACAATTCCTTTACCAAGCGCATGGATAAACTGACCAATTATGAAACCAACCCGAACATGGCGCTGGTCAGCTACTTCATGTGCGCGGAGACAGACGAGGAAGCGCGGCGGCGCGCAGACGGTATTCCGTTCTTCCAGTTCGCATTGAAATTCTATAGCGCCGACCGCCTCGGCGAAGGCCGCGACCGCCCGCCGCCGGGCACGGTCGACCTCTGGGCTGAGTACGAAGCCTGGAAAAAGGCCAATCCCGAAGGCCATGCCAAGGCAATTTCCGGCGGCTTAATTGGCTCACCCGAGACCATCCGCAACCGGTTACGGAAATATTCAAGCTCCCATGTGGATCAGATCATCCTGCTCAATCAGGCAGGTAAGAATTCCCACGAGCACATTTGTGAAAGCCTTGAGCTGTTCGCGAACGAGGTCATGCCCGAATTCCAAGAGATGGAGCCCGAGCATCAGGAGTGGAAACGCCAGGTCCTTGAAGGCGAGATCGAGTTGGAAGAACTGGACACCGATCCCTACCAAAGCCGGTTCAGCGAAAACTCCGTGCAGCTGGATCCGGTGAAGACGGCGGCGGCGGGGGATTAACAACGTTGTAATTCCAGATCACCCTTTGGGTTTCCGGAATGGTGATCTGTGCTGGGATGGTTGTCAGTCCAAATACTCGAACCGGAACGCATCACCCTGGCTGACGACCCGGCCCACCGAGGGCAGCGGGAAGTGGGCGGTCACAACAATTTTGTCCTGATCCGCATGCGCCTCGAGAAATTTCTGCCGTGTGGTGCTGGCCATCGCTTGATCCAGATCGACTGTCGGGCAAAGCGACGTATAAATGCATTGCAGTGGTGAATGCATCAGGTCGCCCGACATGGTGCCAAGTACGCCGTTCGATGTCATTTGCACCGCGACATGACCCGCCGTGTGGCCCGGCGTGGGCGTCAACGAGATATTGTCATCGAGAGCGAAATCCATAGCTACCAGCTCCGCCTGTTTGGCTTCCATGATCGGCAGTACGCTCTCGCGGAAGACGATGTTATTTGATTCCGCGTGGGACTCGTATTCCGGTTGTGAGAAAATGTATTTCGCATTCGGGAATGTCGGGACCCAGCGCCCATCTTCTAGCTTCGTGTTCCAGCCGCAATGGTCCACATGCAAATGGGTGCAGAAGACGTAGTCGATCTCGGTTGGATCGACGCTGGCGGCCTTTAGATTTCTGAGATATGTATCATCTCGGCGATCATTCCAATCGGGAACCCATTTGAACTTCTTATGGCATCCGACGCAGGTGTCGATCAGTATCGTGTGGTGCTTGGTGCGGACCAGATAGGATTGGATCGGTAGGATCATCTTACCGCTGCTGGGAGAGACGGCGTTTGGCAGCAGCCAGTCTTTATGGGCGTCGAACATCTCCGGCGTGAAGCCGTCGAAGAATTCTTCTAGGGTCATGAACTCGGCCATCTGTTCCAAGACCGACGTCACCTCGATATCGCCCAACTGCCAATCGGCCATTTGTATTCCCCTATATTGCAGACCTCATCCTGAACCAGATTTAGATCAGGCGATATCCTTCGACAGGTGGCTACCCCGCCGCCGCGACCGCCATGCCGACCACATTGCGGATCACCTGCAAGCCGTGATCGTTCTCCAATGTTAGGATCGATTCGGGATGGAACTGTACCGCCCAGATCGGCAGGCTTTCGTGACAAATGGCCATTGCGACATTGTCGTCGGTGCGGCCCAATACTTTGATGCCGTCGGGAGCTTTGTCCGCGTTGAAGTAGATCGAATGATAGCGCGCCGTGGTAAAGGCGGGCGGTAGGTCCGCAAACATCGGAGACGATTCAACGATGACCGTCGACGGTTTTCCGTGCATCGGATAATTGAGGAATTTTAGCTCCCCGCCGAAATATTCTGCGATCCCTTGTAGGCCGAGGCAGACGCCAAACATCGGTAGGTTCCGTTCCAAGCACGCGCTAATCGTCTCCTTCATGGCGAAATCCGAGGGCTCGCCCGGTCCCGGTGAGAACACCACGAGGTCGGGCGCGATAGCGTCCAATTGTGCCATATCAAAGCCGAACCGCATGGTCTGGACTTCGGCCCCGGTCTGGCGGAAATAGTTCGCTAAAGTGTGGACGAAGGAATCCTCGTGATCGATCAGCAGGATGCGTTTGCCGGCACCGGTCTGCGCTTGCATCGGTGTTTCCGCGTTATGGCCCGCCGGGGTCGGCTTGCTGATCGCATCGAGGAAAGCCGAGGCCTTCAGGTGAATTTCGTTCTCTTCCTCGTTAGGATCAGAATCGAACAACAGTGTTGCACCCGCACGGACCGAGGCGATGCCGTCCTTGAATTGAATTGTCCTCAAAGTGAGGCCAGTGTTCATATTACCGTTGGCGAAGGCCGCTCCGACGGCGCCACCATACCAGCGACGCGGCGAGCGTTCGTGATCCTCGATAAACTGCATTGCCCATTTCTTCGGCGCACCGGTGACTGTGACCGCCCAGG
>JABJCS010000672.1 GCA_018665505.1 Alphaproteobacteria bacterium | reverse complement strand
GGTCCAACGCGGTCAGATCAAGCTATACAAAAAATATGACCTCCCGGTCCGCCGCGCCTCGGTCATGACCGCCTTTGGCTGCAATTTTGAGGGCTCCATCGCGCCACAGACCGTGGTTGAGCGCCTAAAGGAAATTCTCGATATCGCCGATGAAGAAGGAACACCCATCGAAATTCTAAGCCTCGCCGACACCATGGGCTGGGCAGCGCCAAACGGCATCAAGCAAGTTGTCGGCAAGGTCCGCGAGACCTGGCCCGACAAGCGCATCTGCCTGCATCTGCACGACACCCGGGGCATGGGTATCGCCAATGTCTATGCGGGTTTGGAAATGGGAGTCGATCTTTTCGACAGCTCCGTCGCGGGATTGGGCGGTTGTCCGTTCGCGGCCCTACAAGGCGCCGCCGGCAATGTCTGCACCGAGGACATCGTCTTCCTGTGCAATGAGCACGGTATCGAGACCGGAGTCGAATTGGATAAGCTGATCGAGGTGGCACGCTTGGCCGAGGATATCGTCGGCCATCCCTTGCCGGGATCGATCATGCATGCGGGCAGCCTGACGCAATACCGTGCCCCGCAAGCCGCAGAGTAGCGCCGAGCGCTATTTCTTCGCTGGAGCTGCTTCTTTGTCCGCGGCTTCTTTCGCCAACCGGAGCGCACGTAACTCAGCCGTGCGGGCGCGTTCCTTGCGGTCGACGTTTTCGCGCTCCTTCAGAACCTGCTTATACATTCTCTGACGTTCTTCGGAGCGTTTTTCGGCGGCGGATTTTCCGTCTTGTGACATGTTATTTGTTCCTCGCCGGGCGGCTTATCGGAAATAGCCGCGAATAGAAAAACAGCGGCCGCCCCCTCTCGGAAGACGGCCGTGTCGCATCAATCGACGATCGTAAGATTTTCAGCGGAAGATTTTCCGTTTTGACCCGGTTGCAGGTCGAAAGAAACCTTCTGGCCTTCGTTCAACGAACCCAATCCCGCACGCTCGACAGCGGAGATATGCACGAAGGCGTCTTTGCCGCCGTCATCAGGCTCAATGAATCCATAACCTTTCATTGAGTTGAACCATTTTACTGTACCAGTAGCCATAGTTAGATCCTTTAGAATGAGTAACGAATACGCGCCGCGCGTGATGCGACGACGCATTTCTTGAACGTACACATTGTCGGGGGTTAACTAACTAATCGGCGTACCGGTTATTCAGGTAGCACCAAACGAATGCATCACGTATTAACAATTAAGGCGCTCTGCGGCCCGATATGTCAATACACCAAGGAAGAAGTGCCTAGAACGGCACCCCTCGATCCTCGGTAAACTCGAATCCGGTGCGCTTCAACATCCGCCGCGCGGCGGGGGAGAACGCGTCGCGGCGATGCATCGTCGAGGTATTGTCCCACATCACCACATCGCCGACGCGCCAGTCATGACAATAGGTAAATTCCGGCCGCTCCGCCCAGTCTTCGAGCTCGGCAAGGAGCGCCGCGCCCTCTTCCTCCGACAACTCCGCGATGCCTGTACTGTGTGCCGGGCTGAGATAGAGTGACTTTCGGCCAAGCTCCGGATGCGTGCGTACCAGTGGATGGGTCACCGGCGGTTTTAGCGCACGTTGTTCCTCGCTGAGCGCGACATGCTGCGTCGCAACCGTCACCTCGATCGAGAAATTCTGCTGTAAACCGGCAATGCGCTGCTTGATCCCCTCGGGAAGCCGCTCTTAGGCGCGCGCGGTATCACAGAACCAGGTCCCACCGCCATCCTCCGGTATTTCAATGGCATACATCAATGTCGAGAAGACGGGACGAGCGGAATACGACTGATCGGAATGCCACGCCAGATCGCCATTCCCCAGCTCACCCAAATTTCGGCCATCTTCCTTAATATTCGAAATGAGCATGATCTCGGGGTGCGCCGCGTCATTGAACTGCGAGCGGACATGCACGAAAAGTGGCCCGAAACGTTTCGTGAAGCCAACCAGCGCATCATCTTCCAAATTTTGGTCACGAAATACCGCGACCTTATTTTCAAGCCAAAGGCGTTTAATCTCGACGAATTGCGTGTCCGTCAGATCGATGGAGAGGTCGACCCCGGAAATTTCGACCGCAAACCCCGGTCCTAGGATATTCGTCTCCATCACAAATCCGAATCCACGTAATTTTCACCTGGATACATAATTAAGATTCTCCCCAGCCGCCGCCACCAGCAGTTTCGATCCAAAGTGCTTCACCTTTCATCAGACGACCCGCCGGTGTCTTCGACGAGAGAGAGGTACGCAATCCACCGACGTGTTCTATCGCAAAGGCCGCGGCACCGCCCGACGAACCACCCGCCGTACCTTGCGCCGGATTGAGGGCCCGTTCGTAGAGCAACGAGAATTCAATATTGTCAGCCAAGGCACGAATCACCTTGCGGGCTCCCATGCCGCCCACATGGCGGCCGGCACCGCCCGATCCTTCCACAAATTCGTAGGCTTCAATGCGCAGCGGCAGGCCCGCTTCCGCCGATTCGTTCGGCAGGTTCATAGTATTGCCCATATGGACCCGGTGCCCGTCGATGCCCGGCCCCTGCGGCGACGCGCCCATGCCGCCGCCGATGGTCTCCATATGCACGAAGCGCTTGCCCCGCTTTGGATCGACTCCGCCGAGTGCGAACACCCCGGCACAGCCATAGCTCCCCGCGATCGCCCGTCCCGGCATAGCTGGGGCCAGGGCGTCGAGCAGGACATCGACGATTCGGTTAGATGTCTCCGTGTTCGCCGCAACCACAGGTGCCGGATAGACCGCATTGACGAGGCTGCCTTCCGGTGTGGAAATCTCAACCACCCTGTAGGCGCCCGAATTCGGTGGCACGGAGCCGCCCGCCAACGCCAGGATTGTGTAGTAACAGACCGATGCGGTGACGGCGAAGGGCGCGCTGACCGGTCCTCTCGCCTGAGCGTTGGTGCCGGCAAAATCGAAATGCAGTTTCCGACCGGCCTTGATGATCTCAACGGTAATGCCGAAATCACCGTTGCCGGAATCCTCGGTATAGCCGTCGCCGTCCAGATGATGGGTGGCGCGAAAGCTGCCATCGGGAATGTCATCCAGCACCGCCTCGACCATGCGTTGGCTGTAATCCTGCGTCTCCGCGAAAATTCGGCGCACAGCGGACCCGCCGTAGCGCGCGATCTGCTCCTCGACCCGCGCCACGCCCCGCGCATTGCAGGCCGCCTGCGCACGAAAATCTCCGACTCGGTCTTCTGGAATGCGGACATTGGCGAACAGCAGTGTCCACACCCCTTCGTCGGGCTCGCCCGCGCGCATGATCTTCACAGGTGGCACCCGCACGCCTTCCTTCACGATCTCATCCGTCACGGAGGACGATCCCGCCGACGATCCACCGATATCCGGCCAATGGACGCGGCTCGCGGAAAAGCCCACGATACCCTCGTTATCGAAGATCGGCGTTAGTAGCGTCATGTCCGGCAGATGTGAGCCACCGGAATACGGGTCGTTAGACAACACAGCGTCGCCCGGCTGCCATGTCTCTAGGGGGAATGCCTTTAGGATGCCCTTCGCCGAGAATGGCATGGCCCCCAAATGCACCGGGATATCGTTCCCTTGTGCCACCACATCACCTGCGTGATCGAGTATAGCGCAGGAAAGATCGGCGGAGAGGCTGAGCAGCGGCGAGAAACTCGCCCGCATCATAACCGATTTCATTTCCTCACAGATCGCATAGAGGCCGCCGCGCACCACTTCGAAAGTAACAGGGTCGTCGCGCAGGATCGAAATCTCGCTCATGCCACCGCCTCCTGCTCGCTCAACTCCAACATGCCGGAAGGGCGGACCACTAGTCTCTGCCCGTCGAGCAAACGGATCGTCGCACCAAAATCCTCGATTATCGCCGGGCCTTCAAGGGACAGGCCTACCTTCAGCGCATCCCGTCGCCAGACCGGCACTTCCCGGCGCGACCCGTCCTCGCTGATGACTTCTCGAGACCGTGCCGCAGCGTCGTGCCCCTCAAGCGCAAGACGCGGCCAACCGCCATCGTGGACACCGCCACTTGCGACCAACCGCAAATTCACCAACTGGACGGTGTGATCCGGCAAGTCGTAACCATAGGTCTCGCGATAGGCGGCGCGAAACGCGACGTCCAAGTCATCCGTCAACGGTACGGCGCCGGTCGCCACGGGCAAGTTCAGCTCGAAGAGTTGACCTTCGAACCGGGCATCGAGCGAGCGCTCATATCGCCAATCGCCGCCACCATCTTCGGCCGCGATCAATGTCTGAGCGCGCTCTTCCAACGCCACGAATCCCGCATCAAGCTCTCCCGTTTGCAAATCATCGAGGCGGCGTAAGTGGGTCTGCACCAGATCGTGGCGAATATCGCCGAGCAGCGTGCCGATCGCACTGAAGAGGCCTGGTACCGGCGGGATCAATACGCGTGGCACACCAACCTCACGAGCGATCTCGGCTGCATGCAACGGACCCGCACCACCGAACGCCACCAGACTGAAATCGCGAGGATCGAGGCCGCGGCGCAGAGTGGCAAGTCGCACCATCTCCGCCATATTCGCCGTCGCAAGCCGCAAAATACCCCAGGCCGCGCGTTCCACAGACCATCCGAGTGGCCCGGCAATATCCGTCTCGACGGCACGGCGCGCCAACGCCGGGTCGATCTCCAAATCCTCGCTGCCAAATCCGTCCGCCGCGATATGCCCTAGGACAACATGCGCGTCAGTCACCGTTGCCTGCTCGCCGCCGCGCCCATAACAGGCTGGGCCCGGTAAAGCACCAGCACTCTCCGGACCGACCTTGAGAACACCCGCCACATCGATCCAGGCAATCGAGCCACCACCTGCGCCAATCTCAATCAAATCGATGACCGGGCTTTGAATAGGATAACCGCCGACATCCATCCCATCGACGAATCGATCCGCATAGAATTCGGTGCTGAGTTTTGGCCTACCATCTACCACCACACCCGCTTTCGCTGTCGTTCCGCCCATATCGAAAGCAATTAGGTCGCCGAGACCTTCCGCCTCGCCAAGCGCTGCCGTCGCAATGATGCCGGCGGCAGGTCCTGATTCAATCAGATGTACCGGGTAGCGCCGCGCATTCGCCGCCGAGGTCAGGCCTCCGTTCGACTTGACGATGGAAAGATTACCGATCTCCCGCGCGCGCAAATTGTCGCCCAGGGCGTCGACATAGCGTTGCACCACTGGGCCGATAAAAGCATTGACTACAACCGTGCTAGTGCGCTCGAACTCTCGAAACTCACGGCAGACATCACTCGACAGTGTGACGAACAACTCCGGCAGCGCTGATTGAAGGGCAGCGCCCAACGCCCGCTCGTGTTCATCGTTCGCATAGGCGTGCAATAATGATATCGCAACCGCTTCCACATCTGCCCCTCTGATCTCATCGATCACCCATCCGATTTCCATCTCAGTCAGAGGCGTGATAGCGACACCATCCGGGCCCATGCGTTCCATAGCCTCGAAACGCAGCTCTCTCGGCGCCAAGGCGGGGGAGATTTTCGGCGCCAGATCATAGAGGCGCGGCCGGGCATGGCGGCGTAAAGCCAAGACATCGCGAAACCCCTTTGTCGTGATCAGCGCGGTCTTCGCCGCCTTCTTCGTAATCAGCGCATTGGTCCCAACAGTGGTGCCGTGAAAGACCGCATCCGCCCCGCCCCCGGTCCTCTCGCGGTATCGGTCGACCCCAGTAATCGCACCCTCTGACGGGTCCGAAGGTGTCGACGGTACCTTGAACGCGGAGACGATCTTTCCGGACACCCGGTCGAGCGCCAGCACATCGGTAAACGTGCCGCCAACATCGATCCCCAGAGCAATTTTATCTTCCCGCGACATAAAGTTTGTTTCCGGCTTTCTCAGTACTGATTTTCGTATACCTAAGTTAAGGTTGCTCGCGTCCACAAAGGAACAAGAACTATGTCCGACGCCCTTCCTCAATCAGCCGAGATCGTCGTCATCGGCGGCGGTATCGTTGGTTGCTCGACCGCCTACCATTTGGCAAAGCGGGGCAAAAAAGACGTGACCCTGTTGGAACGCTCGAAATTGACGAGCGGCACGACCTGGCATTCGGCGGCGCAGGTCCGCCAGCTCCGTTCCAGTTCCAGCCTTACGACGCTGATGAAATACAGTGCCGAGCTCTATCAATCTTTGGAAGCGGAGACCGGACAATCCACCGGTTGGATCGGCTGCGGCAGTCTTAGCATTGCCGCCAACGCGGATCGGATGACCCATATCCGCCGCCAAGCGTCGCTCGCCCGCGCCTTCGGGATTGAGGTCGAGGAAATCGACGCGGCGGAGATCAAGAAGCTTTGGCCCATCGCCAATACGAATGACCTGCATGGCGGCATTCTCTCACCGAGCGACGGGCGGGTGAGTTCCAGCGATGTGTGCGCTGCCTTGATCAAAGACGCTCGCGGTGGTGGCGTGCGCATCTTTGAAGATACACCAGTCACCGGATTTACCTTTGCCAACGGCCGCATCAGCGGCGTCGAGACGGAGAGTGGCACTATCGCCTGCGACGCCGTGGCGCTGTGCGGCGGTCTATGGTCGCGCGCAATCGCACGCATGGCGGGGATTTCGGCACCGCTTTATGCTTGCGAACATTACGCGCTGATCACCAAGCCTTTCGAGGGCATTTATACCGGCATGCCGGTGCTCGGTGCCCATGACGGATACATGTATATCCGCGACGAGGCGCAGGGCTTGCTCGTCGGCAGTTTCGAGCCGAACGCCAGACCGGTAGACTTGGATCAGCTACCGAATGATTTTTCCTTCGATCTTCTAGGCGAGAATTGGGATCATTTCGAGCCAATCATGGCGGAAGCATTGCATCGCATCCCGGCCCTCGAGACAGCGGAAGTGCGGATGCTGTTGAACGGCCCCGAGAGTTTCACCCTGGATGGGGCGTTCCTGATGGGCGAAGCACCCGAAGTTCCCGGCTTCTTCATGTGTTGCGGCATGAATTCGATGGGTATCGCCAGTAGCGGCGGTGCGGGCAAAGCGCTCGCAGATTGGGTTGTCGACGGTGATCCCGGCGTCGACCTTTCCTCGGTCGATGTGCGCCGCTTCGCCCGGGTGCGGGACACACTCACGGCAGTCC
>JABJCS010000671.1 GCA_018665505.1 Alphaproteobacteria bacterium | reverse complement strand
ATCTCGAGGACCCGAGTTCAGTTGACCCCGAATGGTCGGAAGTCTTCCGCGATCTCTCGGACGACGACAAGAATGTCGTGGACGAGCAAAAAGGGGCGAGCTGGGCACCACGCAAAACATCGGTGATCGGCGGCAATGGCGACACACCGTCGATGTCGGACGCGACGGCGGGCGTCGAACGCCAGGCATACCCGGCGAACATGATGGGCATACCCTTCATGCCGATGGCGGCGCCGGAGCAAATTCGCCAAGCCACCATGGATTCGATCCGGGCGCTGATGCTGATCCGCAATTACCGCGTTCGCGGGCACTTGCACTCAAAGCTCGATCCGCTCGGCATCGTCAAACCGTTACCGCATTCCGAACTCGACCCAGAATCCTTCGGCTTCACCAATGCCGACATGGACCGGCCGATCTTCATTAACTACGTCCTCGGCATGGAGAGCGCGACGCTGCGCCAAATCGTCAAGGTTTTGGAAGAAACTTATTGCGGCAAGATCGGCGTCGAATTCATGCACATCCAGGAGCCGGATGAGAAAGCTTGGATTCAAGAACGCATCGAAGGCATTCGCAACCGCACCGACTTTACGGACCTCGGCCGCCGCACCATTTTGGAACGGCTGACCCAGGCGGAGATCTTTGAGACATATCTCGACCGCAAATACACTGGCACGAAACGCTTCGGCCTCGATGGCGGCGAATCGATGGTTCCATTGATCGAGCAAATCTTTAAACGCGGCGCGCAGTTGGGTGTCGACGAAGTCATCATCGGCATGCCGCATCGCGGACGGCTCAATCTACTCGCCAATATCATGCGAAAACCTTACCGGGCGATCTTCTCGGAATTCCAAGGCAACACCGCCAATCCGGAAGACGTGCAGGGCTCCGGCGACGTGAAGTACCATCTCGGCACCTCCGCCGACCGGGATTTCGACGGCAACAGCATTCACCTCTCGTTGACCGCCAACCCGAGCCATCTGGAAGCCGTCAACACGGTGGTGCTCGGCAAAGTGCGCGCGAAACAGCGTCAGAAAGGCGACGAGCAACGGGAGAAGGTGCTCGGCCTGTTGTTACACGGAGATGCCGCATTCTCCGGCCAAGGTATCGTGCCGGAGACGTTCGATCTCTCGCAATTGCGCGGCTACCGAACCGGCGGCACCATTCATTTGGTGGTGAATAACCAAATCGGATTCACGACCAGCCCCAGCTTTTCACGCTCCTCGCCGTATTGCTCGGACGTCGCCAAGGTTGTCTCCGCGCCAATCCTCCACGTCAACGGCGACGATCCGGAAGCGTGCGTCCACGTCGCCCGCATCGCGATGGAGTACCGGCAACGCTTCAAGAAGGACGTCGTGATCGACATGTGGTGTTATCGCCGTCACGGTCACAACGAATCCGACGAACCCGCATTCACCCAACCGATCATGTACCGGCATATCAAGGAGCAGCCGACGACTCGCGCGCTCTATGCCAAGCGCCTCGAAGACGAAGGTCTGATCGAACAGGGTGAAGGCGATAGAGTCGTGCAGAATTTTCGTGCCCATCTGGACTCGGAATTCGAAGCCGCCAACAGCTACAAGCCGAACAAGGCGGATTGGCTGGAAGGCCGCTGGGCCGGTATGCAACTTGCCAGCGGCGATGCCCGACGCGGCGAGACAGGGGTCGAGCTTGGCCTGTTGCAAGAGGTCGGCTACGCGATTTCCGAAGTGCCGCAGAACTTCGAGGTCAATTCGAAGATAGTTCGCCAGCTGCATGCGAAGCGGAAGATGATCGAATCCGGCGAAGGTATCGATTGGTCGACGGCGGAAGCTTTGGGTCTCGGCACGCTCTTGTGCGAATCCATTCCGGTCCGTCTATCCGGCGAAGATTCGCAACGCGGCACCTTCAGTCAACGCCACGCTGTATTGATCGATCAAACCACCGAGGAGCGGAATATACCGCTCAGCAATATCCGTTACGGGCAAGCGCCCTTCGAGGTGATCGACAGCCCGCTTTCGGAATTCGGCGTGCTCGGATTCGAGTACGGTTATTCCCTGGCTGAGCCGCACTCACTGGTGATGTGGGAAGCGCAGTTCGGCGATTTTGCTAACGGCGCGCAGGTCATAATCGATCAATTCATCGTCTCCGGCGAATCTAAATGGCTGCGGATGAGCGGCCTTGTGTTGCTGCTACCGCATGGCTATGAAGGCCAAGGACCGGAGCATAGTTCTGCAAAGCTAGAACGCTACCTGCAGCTCTCCGCAGAAGATAATATCCAAGTCGTGAATCTGACGACGCCTGCAAATTACTTCCACGTATTGCGGCGGCAAATGCGGCGCGAATTCCGCAAGCCACTAATCATTATGACGCCGAAATCCCTACTGCGACACAAACGCTGCGTCTCAGCGTTAAGTGAGATGGCGATGGGAACCACATTCCACCGCGTACTCTGGGACGACCGACATTGGACTAAGGAACTCGCAAAGGATAGAGACATCCGGCGCGTCGTCCTGTGTTCGGGCAAGGTTTATTATGACCTCGCTGAGGAACGCGACAAGCGCGGCCTCAAAGATATCTTTATCATGCGGATGGAACAGCTTTATCCTTTCCCGAAAAAAACACTGACCACGGACCTCGAGCGTTTCAAGAACGCTGATTTTGTCTGGTGCCAGGAAGAGCCGCGCAACATGGGCTCCTGGTTTTTCGCACGCGAACGGGTCGAGGACGTGCTGGAAGATATCGGCACGGCCAATCCTCAGGTGACCTATGTCGGCCGCCCCGAAGCCGCGTCGCCGGCCACCGGATCGCTCCGCCGTCACACGATGGAACAAGAAAAACTGGTCGACGAGGCGCTCACCTTGCCCGCCAAGAAACCCGCGCGGGCGCCGCGTAAAGCGCCCGCTAAAAAGTCCGTGCGTGCGAAGCGTTCGTAGGCTCAAATCAAGAAGGCTCTATCAGGAAAGGCTCGACATATGTCGGTTCAAATCATGGTCCCCGCCCTCGGCGAATCGGTGTCGGAGGCGACCGTCCTCAAATGGTTCAAGAATGTCGGCGAATCCGTCGAGGTAGACGAGCCGTTGGTCGAACTGGAGACCGACAAGGTCACGGTCGAGGTACCCGCTCCGTCGGCGGGTGTTCTGACCGAAATCGCGGCCTCTGACGGCGCGGAAGTCGCAGTCGGTGCCCTGCTCGGCAGCCTCGACGAAAGTGCCACTGCAAGCGCCGCCGCCGCTCCGCAAGCGGAAGTACTGGCGGCACCAGCGCCTGAACCCGCACCAGCGCCGGTGCCTGCAGCCTCTGAATCGGACGGCAAGCTCTCCCCCGCCGTTCGCAAACTGATCGACGATAATAAGCTCGATCCCGCTGCCATCTCAGCAACCGGTAAGAAAGGCCAACTCACCAAGGGCGACGTCGAGGCCTTCATCGCCAAGGGTGGCATCACGGCTCCTGCCGCCGCGAAACCAGCACCGGCCCGCGCGATGTCCACGGCTCCCACGAGCGGCACCGTTCCCACCGCCGAACTACCGCCCCGAGCCGAGGACCCGCGCGAGGAAATCGTCAAGATGTCGCGTTTGCGCCAACGTATCGCGCAACGCCTCAAGGAAGCACAGAACACTGCCGCGATTCTCACCACCTATAACGAGGTGGATATGACGAGCTTGATGGCGTTGCGCTCGGAGTATCGCGATGCCTTCGAGAAAAAACACGGTGTGCGCCTCGGCTTTCTCAGCTTCTTCGTGAAGGCGAGCACCCTGGCGCTCCAAGAACTACCCGCCGTCAACGCGGAAATCTACGGCGACCAAATCGTCTATAAGAACTATTACGATATCGGCGTTGCGGTCGGCACACCACAAGGCCTCGTGGTGCCGGTGCTGCGCGATGCGGACACGATGACCTTCGCGGATATCGAGCGCACAATCGGTGAATTCGGACGCCGCGCCCGCGACGGCAAACTGACCGTGGCCGAGATGACCGGCGGCACCTTCACGATTTCTAACGGCGGCGTCTATGGATCGTTGATGTCGATGCCAATCTTGAACCCGCCACAATCGGCGATCCTCGGCATGCATAAGATTCAAAAACGCCCGATGGTGATCGGCGACGAAATCAAGATCCGCAGCATGATGTATCTGGCGTTGAGCTACGATCACCGTATCGTCGACGGCCGTGAGGCAGTCACCTTCCTGGTGCGCCTGAAGGAATGCATCGAGGATCCACAGCGACTGTTGATCGACGTTTAGCTTCCGGTTAGCACGCTCACCCTTCGACGGGGCTCCATGACCAGATCCCTCACCGTCGGCATTTCCACCAACGACCGCATGCTGCCGTTGCTGCTCGGCGACGTGCCGACGCCGGCGCTCAACCTCACATTCGACCGCTCGTCCCCCATCGGTATCTTTCGGCGTGCGCTGCAGGACGGCGCCTTCGACGTCACTGAGATGTCCTTCGCCGCCTATTGCATCCTGATGTCACGCGGCGAGCGGCCCTTTGTCGGCATCCCCGTTTTTGTCTCGCGCATGTTTCGCCACGGCTGCGTCTTCGTGCGCAAGGGGTCCGAGATCGAGACGCCGGAACAATTGGCGGGTGCCCGGATCGGTATCCCCGAATACCAAATGACGGCCGTCGTCTGGATGCGTGGCATTCTCGACGAATATCATGGTGTCGATCCGAAAGCGGTCGAATGGGTCCGGGGCGGCGTCAACCAACCAGGTGCGCGCGGCGAGAAAATGCCGTTGCTGTTACCGGACGGGTATAGCGTCACGGACCTACCGGAAGACCAAAGTCTCAACAGTGCTCTGCTTGCCGGCGATATCGATGCCTTGATCACGACGCGCATGCCCGAGGGCAAGGAGAGCGGCGGGTTGCGCTATCTGTTTCCCGACGTAAAGGCCGCGGAGCGCGCCTATTACGACGCCTCCGGTATCTTTCCGATCATGCATTTGCTCGTGGTGCGCCGCGAGATATATGACCGCGACCCGTCAACGGCCCAGGCACTTTACGATGCGTTCTCGGCGGCGAAAGAAACATCGCTTGCCCGCCTCTACGACATCGACGCGCTGTCGGTGATGGTACCCTGGCTCGTGCCAGAAATAGAGGCGAGCTTCGCCGCTCTGGGCCGCGACCCTTGGCCTTACGGCTATAGGGCCAACCGCAAGGATTTTAATGTGTTTCTTCGGTACTTAGAAAAACAGGAGCTTCTCGCGGGATCACTCTCCCCGGAAGAGCTGTTCGCGCCAGAATTACTCGACACCTAGTTTGCCTGCCAGTGGCACTCAATAAACAATCCCTACCACGGCAGCCGTCGATAGTGTCGCCAAAGTACCGGCCAGTATGGAGCGCATGCCCAATCCGGCGATCTCGGCGCGACGTTCAGGCACGATGGTCGCCAGACCGCCGATCATGATACCGAGACTACCGAGATTGGCGAAGCCGCAGAGTGCGTAGCTCATGATTAAACGTGTCCGGGGCGCCAAATCTCCTGCACCCATCTTGGCCAGCTCGACATAGGCGAGGAGCTCGTTTAGCACCGTCTTGATGCCCATCAAACCGCCTGCCGCAACAGCGTCCTGCCAAGGCACCCCGGCAAGCCAGACGAATGGCGCCATGATCCAACCAAGGATACGTTGCAGGCTCAAGGCTTCACCATCGACCAACGGCAGCAACCCAATAACCACGTTGGCGAGATACACCAAGGCCACCAAGACGATCAACATCGCGATCACATTGATAAGCAATCCCGCTCCCTCGATGGCGCCGCGCGCGATCGCATCCATGGCGCTGGCGTCATCGGAGCGGGGAATATCCAGCACCTCCGCCTCGACGGAGGTGGCACCGGGAATCATCACCTTGGCCATGACGATGGCGGCAGGTGCATTCATCAGTGACGCCGTCAACAAATGTCCGGCCGGGTCGGGGATGACGCCTTGCAGTATCACCGCATAGAGCACCAACACCGTCCCGGCGATGGTCGCCATGCCACAACTCATCACCAGGAAGAGGTCGCTGCGGTCGAGGCGCGCCAAATATGGTCGGATCAACAGCGGCGCCTCAATCATGCCAATAAAGACATTCGCTGCCGCCACGATTCCGCCGGCACCGCCGATCCCCATCACACGCTCCAGCAGACGGGAGAATACGCGCACCAATCCCGGCAGGATGCGCCAATAATAGAGCAGTGCGGTCATCGCACTGATCACCAAAACCAAAGGTAACGCCTGAAAAGCGAGGATGAACGAGCTGCCCGGCACCGCGGCATCGAACGGCAGATCGCCGCCGCCGAGATAGCCGAAGACGAACGCGGTGCCGGCCTGGGTGGCTTCCTGTAACACCGCGACGCCGTCGCCCAACCATTGGAATACAACGTGGGACGCCGGCAACTTAATCAGCAGCAACGCGAGCGCGACTTGTAACAGGAGCCCGGCAATTACCGTCCGCCACGGCATCCGATGGCGATCTTCACTGATAGCCCAAGCGATGGCGATGAAGACACCGAGCCCCAAAATGCTTTGTAGAACCGAGAACATCCGGCGCTCAGGAGCCGCGCCGCGCGGGACGCCGGCGGGACGGCCCGTCGACGAGGCACAGCACTTTTGCGACGGTCAATTTGGCCCGCAAAGTTTCGCCGTAGCGGACATAATCCTTGTCACTTGGACCCGCAGCGGTGAGGCCGCCCGAGGGTTGCCCGTCGGGGCGGACTTTTGCCATCGACAACATTGCATCCATCGTCACCGGCGCAGTGGTGAAGACACGGCCTCGCCGTTTGCTCGCCGCCACGGTCACGCCGATGATTTCCCCCGCCGCGTTTAAGGCAGGCCCGCCACTAATGCCACCCAAGGACTTCGTCCTCGGATGGCGCGCACGTTCGACCCACGCGACGACCGGCTCGGTTTGCCGGTACCGCCCGACCGTCCGCATATTGCGGCGTCCGATCAGACTGCTGACCACCTGTCCCAGTTTTCCTTCGGGATAGCCCACATGATAGCCCGGTTGATTGAGCCGCAACTCTTCACGCGCAATGGAAATCGCCGGTTTGCCGCCGCGTGTCCAGATCACGGCGATATCGGCGCTTGGATGTGATTGCACGCGCTGCACCTTCACGGCTTTGCGGGGGCCGACCCGCAAGCCGACTTGATCGCAACCATCGACCACATGCCGCGCCGTGAACCACGCGCCATCGTCCCGGATCGAGAACGCTGTGCCTGTGCTGTTACCTTTGTCACCGACATCGACCGTAAAGGCTGGATCGAGACGCGAGCGTGACCGCAAAATGGCACCTTCCTCACCGCCGCGGAGAACTGGGGCGGGGGCTATTCGCTCCGGCGCGGGTCGACGGAACTCCGACCGATCATCCTGATTGAAATAGAACAGATATATCTGCACCGCGAGCGCGGGCAGAAATATGTACCAAAGACGTTTCACCGGAGGAGCTCTTTCACTCTTAACCCGACACGGCGGCAGCGGTGATCGCGGCAACACCAAGCTTCACAGACGCCAGGAGAAGAGCCGGGCCCATCTCGCCGTCCTCGATCCGCTTCGGCAGGTCCTTCATGAGGAAGTCGATTACTCGATAGACAATCAACAAGATGGCCAAGGTCACCAATCCCCAGGCGATAATATCGATAACGCTGACGCTGACCGACATGGAGAACGCCAAAGGGATCGCCAAACTCAAGATTGCCGCGCCCAAGGAGATAGCCGCCGCGATGTTTCCGTTCCGGATCAACTCCAGTTCCGGATACGGCGTCATCCAAAGATAAATCACGACCCCCACGGCCAGCATCGTGACGGTCACGAGAAAATGCAGTAACAGAACCGGGAACCCGGCGGTAAGACTCTCGAGAACGGCTTCCATGAAATATTTCTTCCTCGCGACGATGGTTTTGCCTGTAAGGGTAGTACGACCCGCTTAAAACGCTAGCGGAGAAGTAAGATCGGCCCACATTTATTCATATGGCGAAACCTTCACAAAAAATCATCATTATCGGCGCCGGTCTGGGTGGCCTAACGCTGGCGCTCTCTCTGTTGCGGGAGGGGTTCGACGTCACCGTCCTGGAACAGGCCTCAAAGCTAGGCGAGGTTGGGGCCGGCATTCAGATCAGCGCTAACGGCGCGCGGGTTCTGCATCACCTTGGTCTGGAAGAAGCGCTGGCAAAAGTCGCCTTCCATCCGGAGAGCGGAGAGATGCGCCACTGGCAGACTGGAAAGATCTTGATCACCCGCCCGCTTGGTGATGCCAGTGTCGAGCGGTTCGGTTTTCCGTACTACCATATGCACCGGGCGGATTTTCACGGTGTGCTGGAAGCCGCCGTCCGGCAAACGGCACCGGACGCGGTTCGCCTCAATGCGAAGGTCGTGCGGATCGAGCAGGATGGCGATGGTGTCCGCGCGATCACGGCAGGCGGCGAGACCGTCTCCGGCGATGTGCTGATCGGCTGCGACGGCATCCATTCCGCCGTGCGGGAGACGCTGTTCGGGGCCGACGATCCGCACTTCACGGGCTGCATTGCCTGGCGCGCGACGATCCCGGTGGAACGCCTGCCGACGAATCACGTCCGACCAGTCGCTTCCAACTGGATCGGGCAAGGCGGGCATTTCGTCCATTACTATCTGCGCCGTGGCGAACTGGTGAATTGCGTCGGTGTGCTGGAGGGTCAAGACTGGTCGGCTGAATCTTGGTCGGCGGAAGGCGACCAAGTAGATTTTCTCCGCGATTTCGACGCCTGGCACGAAGACCTGAAAGTGCTCATTAGAAGCGCCGAGCGCTGTTTTCGTTGGGGGCTGTTCGACCGCGATCCGATGCCGCGCTGGTCGGAAGGTCGCATCGCGCTCCTCGGTGACGCTTGCCATCCGATGCTGCCCTTCATGGCACAAGGAGCGGTGATGGGGATCGAGGATGCGCAAACATTGATGCGCTGCCTGCAGGAGAACGCGGACCCCGTTGCGGCTTTGCGGCGCTACGAAGATTTGCGCCGCGAGCGCACCGCCATCGTCCAACGCATGGCACGCGAGAACATGACCTTCTTCCACAATCCCGATGTCGACGATCTGGAAGAACGCCTCAACAGCCACCGCGACGCCCATATGTGGCTCTACGGCTTCGACGTCACCGACCAGGAATTCACCGCCTGAGCGAGAATCAGGGGTGACAATGCGAAGCCAGTGCCGTTACCTTGCGCCGACTCGATAATATGGAGTGCTAAGCGATGGCGGAGACATACGATCTGATCGTGATCGGCGGCGGACCGGGCGGTTATGTAGCGGCGATCAGGGCCGCGCAGCTGGGGCTAAAGACTGCCTGCGTCGAGAAGCGCGGATCCCTTGGCGGGACCTGTCTCAATGTCGGCTGCATTCCCTCGAAGGCGTTGTTGCACAACTCTCATCTTTACACCGAAGCGGCGCACGAATTTAAAGAACGCGGGATCGAGGTCGGCACGGTTAAGCTCAACCTGAAGAAGCTGATGGGCAACAAAGACAAGATCGTCGGCGATCTGACCAAGGGCATCGAGTTCCTGTTCAAGAAGAACAAGGTCGACTATCTGCAGGGCCTGGGCACGATCGAAAAACCGGGCACGGTCGTCGTCAGCGACGGCAAGAAGAAGACCAGCTACGAGACCAAGAACATTATCATCGCAACGGGCTCCGACAGCGCGCCGCTACCGGGTGTAGAGGTTGACGAAAAACAGATCGTGACCTCCACCGGAGCGCTCTCTCTGCCCAAAGTGCCAAAGCATCTGGTCGTCATTGGCGGAGGCGTAATCGGCCTCGAACTCGGCTCCGTCTGGGCGCGGTTTGGGGCGAAGGTCACCGCGGTCGAATTCCTCGACCGTATCTTGCCGACCAATGATGGCGAAGTATCGAAACAGTTTCAGCGTATCCTAAAGAAACAGGGTTTCGAATTCCGCCTTTCCACGAAAGTCACCGGCGCGAAGAAAGTCAAGACCGGCGTCACCCTGACAGTGGAACCGGCGGCTGGCGGCGAGGCCGAAACCCTTAAGGCGGATGTCGTCCTGCTCTCCATCGGCCGCACACCCTATACGGAAGGACTAGGGCTGGACACAGTCGGCGTCGAGACAGACGCGCGCGGTGTCATTCAGGTCGACGCGCATTTCCAAACCAACATCCCTGGCATCTACGCCATCGGCGACTGTATTCCGGGACCGATGCTCGCCCATAAGGCCGAAGACGAAGGCATGGTTGTCGCAGAAATTCTGGCGGGGCAATCCGGGCATATCGATTACGACGCCATCCCCGGCATCGTCTATACTTGGCCCGAAGTCGCGTCGGTTGGTAAGACGGAGGAACAACTGAAGGAAGCGGGCCGCGCCTATAAGGCCGGTAAGTTCCCCTTCATGGCGAACAGCCGGGCGCGCTGCAACGGCGACACGGATGGATTCGTGAAGCTGCTCGCGGATGCGGAGACCGACGAAGTGCTCGGTTGCCACATTATTGGCGCGGACGCGGGCAACCTGATTCAGGAAATCGTTACCGTGATCGAATTCGGTGGTTCGGCGGAAGACGTGGCGCGTACCTGTCACGGCCATCCGACGATGACCGAAGCGGTGAAGGAAGCCGCGCTCGCCGTTGACGGTCGTCCAATCCATATCTGATCGCTGGTGGGTCTAACTTCATGGCCATGAGCCGCCGCACACGGTCCCTTCTTATCCAAGGCCTAGGATGGACCTTTATGGTGCTTGGCGTGCTCGGCCTGTTCCTGCCCATTCTGCAAGGCATTCTATTCCTCGCCATCGGCATGGTCCTGCTTTCCTACGAATCGCCATGGTTCAAACAGAAGCTCATCTCGGTGGAGCGGCGCTTCCCAAAATACGAACGGCAAATCCGTGAGGCCCGCATTCGTGCGATGTTGTTGGTACGGCGTTTCTTGGGGAGTTCCCGATAAAAAAAGCGGGCCGGATGAGAATCCGGCCCGTTAGTGCCCAAATTGGGCTAGTTGGGAGTGCATAGGACGTGTCTTGGGTATGCACGAGTTAAAATACCTTGAGCACCGCTAGCGCGGTATGACGGCCATCACACTTTGCGCAATTTTATTACGTCTCTCGACAATTTAGCTACGGTGAGAAGTAACCAGGCGCACCCTCAGGACCTGGCTCGCGGGTGGGTCGCCCGGTATTCCCGCAGCAATTTCTCCGTATCAACAGCCGTATAACGCTGCGTCGTCGACAGGGACGCATGGCCCAGTAATTCCTGGATCGAACGCAAATCACCGCCGCCCGCAAGAAGGTGTGTGGCGAAACTGTGCCGCATCGCGTGTGGTGTTGCGGTATCCGGTAGACCGAGCCAGCCGCGCAATTTCTGCATCTGACGTTGGATAATCCGCGCATTGAGCGGCCCCCCCCGAGCGCCAACGAATAGCGGGTCGTCCGCTTCCAAATGATGAGGGCACTCCGCCAAATACGTGTCGATCGCTTCCCGCACCACCGGCAAGACCGGCACCATGCGCTGTTTGTTCCCTTTGCCGAGCACGGTCATGGCGTCGCCATCGGGCGCATCCCGGCGCGTCAGGCCGAGGGCTTCCGAAATCCGCAATCCGCAGCCATAGAGCAATGTCATGACCGCGATGTCCCGGGACGCAATCCACGGCTCGCTCGCCAGCGCGCCGATATCCGTCACCGTCACGGCCGCATCGCGGACATCCAGAGGCTTCGGCACCGATTGCGGCAATTTCGGTGTGCGGACGGTGCGGATTGCATGATTGCGGCCCCGCTCGTTCCGCTCCATCCATACATAAAACCCGCGCACCACGGAAAGGGCCCGCGCCGTTGACGTGCGCCCGAGCCCCGCCGAAGCGCGCCGGGCCAACCAGGCACGAAAATCCCGCGCACCCAACGCTTCCAAGTCGGCGAGGGTCGCCGGGCCGCCCTGATGCTGCGATAAAAATGTCAAAAACGCCGCAAGATCGCGGACATATGCATCAACTGTATGAGGAGAGGAGCGCCGTTCGTCGCGCAGCCACCGCAGCCAGTCGGCGACAACGGATCCAAGGGCCGCATCTCCCGCGACCCCTTCGAGAATCGATTCTAATCCGGTAGCGTTAGCCATCCACGAATGACACTTTCCAATACGGCCGCGAGAAAACCGATGAGTTCCGTCGCCTGCCCCGGATGAAATTTCTCCGGATCGCGCGATCCGAATGCTAACAGAGCCGGCGGCGTCGATGACGAAATCTGCAAGCGGACGAGCGCTTCGGAGCGCACGAGGCTGGCCGCTTCACCGAACGCTTCCGCGTGTCCGTCGATACCGCAGCGCAGAATTAATTCCTCGCCGGTGCCGAAGACTTCTTCGACGGTGCCTGGCGAAATCATGCGAAGGCCCTGGCCGGCGGCCCCACCGGACCAGGCACCCTGTTCCGATTCAACGCACAGCGTGACGACATCGAGATCTAGCAATACCGTCAAATCGGTCGCGACGGTTTCGATGACTTTCTCGAAACTACGCGCATCCAATAGCGCCAAGACGCATTCATGAACGCGCGCCTGGATCGATAAATTAGCTCGGCTGGTATCCAATAATTCCCGTTGGCGATCAGTGTGACCAGCGACATCGGCGCGAAGCCGGGAAATCATTGCTGATTGAAAATCAACGACCCCATCACCGAGTTCCCGTTCCGGCGTCGTTTGCTGGTCGAGCGCCTGCGGATTCCGGCTCAAAAAATCTGGATTTTGCTCCAGATACTCGACAACTTGCGCCGCTGTAACCTGGGCCGCTCGTGACGAATCGGTCGAGTCTTGAGTCATCCCTTCTTCCTAAAGAATAGACTGGCCGGTCTTCTGCCAATCGGCGAGGAACGCGTCGAGCCCCTTGTCGGTCAGCGGATGCTTGAACATCGCGAGCAAGACGTCCGGCGGCAAGGTCACAACATCTGCACCGATTTTCGCCGATTGCAGCACATGCATCGGCGAGCGCACGGAGGCAACCAGAACCTCCGTCATCAGGTTGGGATAGTTATCGTAAATATCGACGATATCCTCGATCAGCTGCATGCCGTCCGTGGCGATATCGTCGAGTCGACCGATAAATGGCGAAATGAAGGTCGCGCCCGCTTTCGCCGCCAGCAGCGCCTGATTTGCGGAGAAACACAGCGTCACATTGACCATCGTGCCTTCCTGCGACAGCGTCTTGCAGGTCTTCAATCCATCGCGGGTCAGCGGGACTTTGACGGTGATATTGTCGTGAATCTTCGCGAGCTTGCGGCCTTCGGCGACCATCGCATCGTACTCGATAGCGGTGACCTCGGCGCTGATCGGGCCATCGACGATGTCGCAAATCTCTTTCACAACCTCGACGAAATCCCGGCCGCTTTTTGCGATCAAGGACGGGTTGGTCGTCACGCCATCGACGAGACCGGTATCGGCCAGGTCGCGAATAGCGTCCACATCAGCGGTATCCACGAAAAATTTCATTGTTCTTTTCCAACCCTCCAGGCTGAGTTGTCGATGCCATCTGGCGCCGCGATAATTGTTGGATACACTCTAGCCGATGGGATTCTCAGGCGCCAGTTCGACCGACCGACCTAACGGCACTTCAAAACGCGTCCGCGTGCTGTTGCCGCTGCCGTTGGCAGGGGCGTACGACTATCGCGTGCCCGAGGATTTAGCCGTAATTCCAGGAGATTTTGTACATGTGCCGCTCGGCAAACAGACACGCGTGGGCATCGTTTGGGACCCCGCCGCCAAGGGCGATTCAACGGGTGTAAAAGCCGTCGACGACTCGCGGTTGCGCGATATCGAAGCGCGACTCGACGCCTGGCGTATGGGCGACTCGATGCGTCGATTGGTGGATTGGCTGGCCGCATACTCCATGTCGGCCCCCGGCGCAGTACTACGGATGGCCATGAGCATCCCAGAGGCCTTGCTACCCGGACGGCCGCGAATCGTCTATCGCCTCTCAGCGACACCACCTGATTTCAGAGCGACACCGGCGCGCCAGCGGGTCATCGACGTGTTGCGCGACGGCCCGGCGCGCGGGTCGACGGATTTGGCGCGGGAAGCAGCAGTCAGTATCGGCGTGGTACGCGGCATGGCCGACCTCGGTGTCCTGGATGCGGTGGAGATTTCCGACGACGCTCCCCTATCGCAGCCAAACCCCGACTTGCCGGGCCCCGACCTTTCCCCCACTCAAAAAACAGCAGCCGACGATCTGGTCACAAAAACACGAGAGGCCGGGTTCTCCGTTTCCCTATTGGATGGCGTGACGGGTGCCGGAAAAACCGAGGTCTATTTCGAGGCCATTGCCGCCGCCCTTAAAGCGGACCGACAGGTCCTGGTGCTACTGCCCGAGATCGCGTTGACCGCACAGTTCCTTGGCCGGTTCGAGGAACGCTTCGGCACGCCACCCCTGGAATGGCATTCCGAGGTTCCCCGCGCCCGGCGGCGGCGGGTGTGGAGAGCGGTCGCCGATGGGCGCGCGCGGGTCGTCGTCGGCGCCAGGTCGTCGTTGTTCCTACCGTTCAAAGAATTAGGATTGATCGTCGTCGATGAGGAACATGACCAGTCCTATAAACAAGAAGACGGGGTCATCTATCACGCCCGCGACATGGCAGTAGTGCGGGGCCAGCTGGAAAAAGCGCCGGTCGTACTGGCGACCGCGACACCGTCGCTGGAAACCACCACCAATGTCGAGGCCGGGCGCTACAATTTCTTGCATCTACCCGCCCGCCATGGCGGCGCGGAATTGCCGGAAATATCCCTGGTCGATTTGCGGAAAGACCCACCGCAGCGGCAAACTTGGATTTCGCCGCCCCTGCAAAAGGCGATCACAGAGACCTTGGAGCAGGAAGAACAGACGCTCTTGTTCCTGAACCGGCGCGGCTACGCCCCACTGACGCTCTGCCGCACTTGCGGCCATCGCTTGGAATGCCCGAACTGCACCTCATGGTTGGTGGAGCACCGCTTCGCCGGGCGTCTCAATTGTCATCACTGCGGATATTTCACCCGCATGCCCAAGATTTGCCCGGAATGCGAGGCCGAGGATCGCATGGCCGCCTGCGGCCCAGGGGTTGAGAGGTTGGCCGAGGAAGTTGCGACACTTTATCCCGAAGCCCGCGTCGAGTTGATGACCAGCGACACGATCTGGAGCCCCAGCGCCGCCGCTGAAATTGTCCGCCGCGTCCAAGATCATGAGATCGACATCCTGATTGGTACCCAATTGGTGGCGAAAGGCCATCACTTCCCCAAACTGACCCTGGTCGGCGTGGTTGATGCGGATTTGGGCCTGAACGGCGGCGACTTGCGTGCCGGCGAGCGCACATACCAACTTCTGCACCAGGTCGCAGGTCGGGCCGGGAGAGAGGAGCGCCCCGGGCGGGTGTTGTTGCAGACCTATCACCCAGAGCATCCAGTCATGGAGGCCCTGGTCGCGGGCGAGCGCGACGCCTTCATGGCGGCGGAATCGGAGCAACGAAAACTAGGCGGTTGGCCCCCTTTCGGACGCCTGGCGGCGATCATCGTCTCCGGCCCCGACGAGAGCCACGTCGACGGCGTCGCCCGCGCCTTGGCGCGGAGCGCACCGCAAGCCCCGGATTTCAAGGTGTTGGGCCCGGCCCCAGCACCGCTCGCCATTCTGCGCGGCCGCCATCGCCGCCGCCTGTTGGTGCGCACCACCCGCGCTGTCCGCATCCAGGACCGGCTTCGGCCCTGGATCGCATCTATCAAACCACCGAACGCCGTGCGGGTGCAGGTGGATATCGATCCCTACAGCTTTCTTTGAGCTTATCCGCGACCATTTCTCAGCCCGAAAGACACCATCAACGCGAGCACGAAAACGGCCGCTCCACCGTGAAAGGCCGGTGCATATGACTGTACCGCATCGTAAATCGCGCCGCTCAGCAACGGGCCACCAGCACCGAGAATGCCCATGAGCGCCAATACCGTTCCCATCAGCGCGCCCGCCGCCGTTGTGCCGAACAGGTCAATGCTGACAGAAGTCAGTTGGGCCGAGACGCCGCCGACGCCAAACCCGAGTAAGACCGCGATGATCGCCACGAGATAGAACGCTTCGGCCGCGCCGAATCCAGTACTCGCGACAGTGCATGAAACGAGCGCTAATTGATAGGTGCGGACGCTGCCGATCCGGTCGGAAAGCCAGCCGAAGCCAACCCGTCCCAGACAATTGCTT
>JABJCS010000670.1 GCA_018665505.1 Alphaproteobacteria bacterium | reverse complement strand
CCTGATCATGCCGGAATATTATATTGGTGCAGTGGCGCGGCAGGGCAGCTGGATCGAAGACATTCGCCCTTATCGCTCGATGATCTCGCCGATGGACCGCCCTGCTTCAGCGAGTGACATAGAGCGCTTCATCCCGCAATCCAGCGGCGATCTCGGATGGATTGCAAGCGCGCGGGACCACTATGCCGAGACAATGATCATGAGCCTAGAGAAGGCCCTCTCCGATCTAGGGCTATCGGGCAAGAAGGTCGCGTATGATGACGCCCGCCTCGGACTGCGCCTCTCCGAAAGTGTGGAAGAGGTCGCCGACGGGTTCAGCCTATTGATGTCCGCACGCAGCGTGAAGACACCGGTCGAAATTGATTTGCTGCGCGAGTCGACCGCGGTGAATCAAGCGGCGATAGAGGCGACGATCGGGCAGTATGTGCGCGGCATGACGTGGTTTGATCTGAACCATGCCTATAACGTCGCGGCCACCCAAAACGGCGGATTCGTCCACGATCCAGGCGCGCTGGTCCTCGCCAGCCCGCGCGGCGGCGACGCCTCCGTTGCTTTCACATCCGAATTCGACGACTTTGAGCTCGAACCCGGTATGCGCATCATGTTCGACTGCCACGGCACAAAGGACCTTTATTGTTGGGACGGCGGCAAGACCTGGATTATCGAAGGACAGCCGGAAGACGCGGAAACGCCCGAAGTGAAGGGCACGCGCCTGGCGATGGAGGAAATCCAAGCCGTCTTCAAGCCTGGGAAGAGGGTCAGTGAATTACAGATACTCGGGCGAGATACATTTCGAAAGGCAGGCGTTGCCGATCCGGAGTCGTGTCTGTTGTTTTTCCATGGCTTAGGGCTCAGTCACTTGGACCAGGAAATTGGTGCCGAAGTCGAAGGCAGCGCCACCGGCGACTGGGTGCTCGACGATCAAATGGCCATCGCCATTCACTTGCTGGTCCCGGGCGGTTCCAAGGAACGGTTCTGGCTTGAGGATATCGCACTCGTGACGGGTGAAGGCGCGGATCGCATCTTTACCTGGGATCTCAACCCACAAATTGGCTAACCGATATGACAGCTGAAGAGAACGACCCGGAGCGCCGGTTCCTCCCCGAGTTTGATACGACACTTCGTTTCCGATCGAAAAACCTCGAGCAGTTACAAAAGTATTGGGACTCGAAACGAAAAGGCCGGGAGATGCCATCAAGGACGGATATTGAACCGACCGAGATTCCAACTCTGCTGTCCTATCTCGCCTTGATCGACGTCGAATTGAACCCACGGCGTTTTCGGTGGCGTTTGGTGGGAACACACATCACCGGCGCTATGGGATACAACTATACCGGTTTCTATTTTGACGAAAAATACTCCGGTCCGGCCCTTGCCGACCTGATGGCCGTGTACGAACGCGTCCTTCAATCGAAGGCACCCATCCGACATTTCGGTCGCCCAACTTTCGCCGATAAACACTTTGCCGCATATGAGTCGACACATCTGCCCCTTTCACAAGATGGTTCCGACGTCGCCATCATTTTGGTCGGCCTTGAATTCTTCTCCCAATAGCTACTTCCGGTTCGGTCAGCACACCCGTCGCCAAGAACGTCCGCCGCTCCAACTTAATGCGGGTAACATTTGACGATTCCAGGAGCACAACATGAAAGTCGGTTTTATCGGCCTTGGTACGATGGGCGCCAGCATCGCCCTGAATGCCGTCAAGGGTCAGCACTCGCTCGTTGTCCATGATATCAATCGAGATGCGGCCAATCCGCATCTGGAGATCGGGGCTGAGTGGGCAGCATCACCCAAAGAAGTCGCGGCCCAAAGCGAGGTTGTATTCACATCGCTTCCGGGACCGGCCCAAGTCGAGGAGGTCGCCCTTGGCGAGAACGGCCTGATGGAAGGCTTTTCCGCTGGCAGCGCTTATTTCGATCTCAGCACGAATTCCCCAACCGTGATGCGCCGTCTGCACGCGACGATGCAGGAGAAAGGTGTGGAAGTCATGGACGCGCCGGTCAGCGGCGGGCCTGATGGCGCGAAAAGTGGCAAGATGGCGATCTGGGTCGGCGGCGACCGCGCGACTTTCGACAAATACAAGGCGGTCCTCGATACGATGGGGGATGCGGCACGGTATATCGGCCCGATCGGCGCCGGATCCATCGCAAAACTCGTCCACAATTTATCGGGCTACATCATTCAGACTGCAATGGCGGAAACATTTACCATGGGCGTCAAAGCTGGGCTGGAGCCGGATGCCCTTTGGGAGGCCGTACGACAAGGGGCACTCGGTCGCAGACGAAGCTTCGATACCCTACACCGGAATTACCTACCGCAAAAATTCGACCCACCGGACTTCGCCTTGGCGCTCGCCCGCAAGGATGTCGCGCTGGCCTGCGAACTCGGCCGCGAATACGACGTGCCGATGAAAATGGCGCACACCACATTGGCCGAAATGACGGAGGCCTTGAACCGCGGCTGGGCGGGGCGCGATTCACGCGTTGCTATGACGCTACAAAATGAACGCGCCGGCGTCGACATCAAGATCGATCCCGAGCGACTCAAGGAAATCCTCGACAACGATTAATAATAAATCAAATAATCACAGTATAAAATGGCGTATTATTATAACTGTAGTGCGCCATTTTTATTTTCAGTTTATAAAATATCATACATTTGAATAATAATATATTTATATTTAATATTACCTGCTTTTACTTAATTTTATTGGGGCTGTCCCAGATAACTAGCCCATATTTGTTCTAACCCATTGCCTTAGCTGCGATAATTGGGCTGATGGGTCACTGTTGTTAAAACGCCACTCGCACTCCTTTAAGAATAGG
>JABJCS010000669.1 GCA_018665505.1 Alphaproteobacteria bacterium | reverse complement strand
TTAGGCTTTGATTTCCTGCATAGTGCTGAACAAGGACATCGCTAACGGAATGACTCAGATATTGCTGCCGTAGCACATAGTCGTCATTTATCTCGGGAAGGAAACTAGCAACAGTTCTTCGCAAGTCATGAGGACCTACGACTGTAATTCCAGCCGCTTCGCACAAACCGCGAATGGTTGCTCTCGCATCCTTCACATGCGTTTTCCCAAATCTATCAGGGAAAACATACGTAACAGGACTATCCCCGCCTAAATCATTACAAAGAGCATTCCTGTTTTCATACCTCCTGCGTAGCATCCGTTGGACAATTCTTGCCATTGGCACCTGGTGAAAGGAACCATCACCCTTTCTCTTCTTGTTGTGCTCCGGCGGTATTAGGAACCAGAGGTTTTCGAAGTCTACGTGCTCCCAACGCAATGCAGATAGGGCGGTTTTTCTAGCTCCCGTAAGCAAGAACAACAGGACCAAATCCCGCGTCGTCTGATAGGTTTTCTTTCTCTGCTTCGGGATCCCAAAACCTAATTGAAAGAGAAATTTCCCAAGGTCTGAATTCTCATAGTTAAGTTTGGTCTGCTTCTTCTTTTTTGGAAATCTGTCTAATTCAGTTAGCTGACAAGGGTTTACCTCGATTAAGTCGAGTGAGATTGAGTGCTGCATTACCCGATGCAGAACACGATATGCATTGTCTGTTCTGGTAGGTCTCTTCAGGTTTTTATCTGAATAATACCAACGCCTAATTTCCTGCTTAGAAATTCCCGCAATCGGTTTGTCGTGGAATTCCTGCAGGACACCGTGCACCAAACTTCTATGTTGCGCTAAGGTACTTGGTTTCCATCTGACTTTCCCACTCGTGTCGCACAAGTCTTGGAAGATACCCAGAAACGTCATGTTTCCAGAATTATCTCCCGACATTCCCACAGTCCTTTGCCCATTTAAGAACTCTAGGGCTGTGGCTTCGGCATCTTCCTTTGTGATTTTATCAAGCCTGCCAAGGTTTTTCGTTACCCTTGGCCCATTTGGGCGCCAGCGCAGATAATAAGAACCGTGATGAACATACATACCCGGGACGGAAAACTTGATTTTCTTAGCTCTCATAAGTCCTATATTAGGTAATGTGGGTACATATTGTCCACCAATCTGTCCACCAGTCTTACTCGATTGGCTATAAATAATTATTATTTTTATTTTTAGACAGATACTTAGCGGGTGTAGCTCAACGGTAGAGCAGGAGCTTCCCAAGCTCAAGACGAGGGTTCAACTCCCTTCACCCGCTCCAATCCGCTTCGTCTTCCTAGGGTTCGTTAATTACGACTCTATTACGACCGGTATCTTTCGCGGTGTAGAGAGCTTGGTCGGCGGCATCGCACAATGATTTTACCATCTCCCATTCGGGATAAGTGCTAACGCCAGCGCTGAAACTCGATGAAAAACGACCATCTTCGGCTTCGAACTGCATCGCCGCGAATGTCTCACGAACTTCATTTACAATACGTTCCGCATCGTCACGTCCGGTCCCGCTCAGCACGACACCAAACTCTTCGCCGCCAAGTCGCCCAATCACGTCAGTGGATCGGAATCGTTGCTTCAACAGCAGCGCCAGACTTCGAATGACTTGATCGCCGAGGCCGTGTCCATAGGTGTCGTTGACCGCTTTGAAATGATCGATATCGATAAAGACCAGACTGAAAAGCGACTTTTCCCGCTTTGCCCGCGATATCTCGGTCTCGATCTGATGCTTTGTCGCAGTGTGATTGAGCAATCCAGTCAGACTATCGCTGACCAACATGGATCGAATTTGCCGGAATCGTTTGGCACGCGCCTCAACCGCCGATACGAGATGTTCTGCTCTTAAGGCTTTCGGCAGAAAATCGTCACCGCCCGTGTGCATCGCCGCAATCTGCAATGACGGGTCCGATTCACTCGACAAAAACACGATGGAGACGGAGGAAAGTGAATCTTCTTGGCGAATGACTGATGCCAGTTCGGCGCCGCTACAGCCGGGCATATTCAAATCAAGTAAAATGAGCTCCGGACAAAATTCTCGAATAGCGTCCATAACCGCAAAGGGGTCGGTTACTGAAGTGGTGATCATACCGGCAGCACCCAAGACGACTTCAACGTATTTAGCGACCGACAAATCGTCGTCGACGATTAGAACTCGATATGGATCAGGTTCGCGTTCGGAAATATTTCGGTCAATCGCATCTACAATCGAAGTCACATCGGCCGGACTGGCGAGAAAATTTTGGAATCCGCTGCGCACCGCACCGAGGCGTCGCTCAAAAGTCGTATCATTCGAGAGCGCAATCGCACCCATACTCAAGGCACTTATTTCCGCCAGCGCTTCGGTCGATGCATCTTGCCATTCGGAAGAATCCAGATCGACGATCACGGCGGCAAAGTCGTCTGCTCCAAGTTCGCATTTCACATCATGGCGAGTCTGGTGGCGTAACCGAAAACCGAACTCCAGCAGTCTTGCCGCGAGCCCTCCTTCCGCGTCCTTCGGTTCGCCGAAATAAAGAACAGCTAGTTCCTCATCCAGTCTGGGGCTCTCATTCTCTGTTACGTCTGGTCTCTCTACATCCGCGACTTCCTCCGGTTCCCGATCCCGGTTTTCAACAATCGCAGCGACATCAGCCAGCAGATCCAGCAATTCCCTGCAATCCGCCGGTGTCAGCTTGGCTTCCTTCAAATTTCCGCTTTTGCGTTCCAGTTTCCGGGACGCATCGGAAATCGCGGCGAAACCGAATGTTCCCGCCGACCCTGTAAGTTTATGTGAAAGCGCTTGTAGGGTATCGACCGCGCGCGCCATCTCGTCTTCGCTCGCCCCTTCTTGGGACAAGGGTATCGCCGCAGCTTCAATTTCTTCAATCCGTTCGACTAGTTTGTCGCCGAAGGAAGCCTTCAGCAACGCCAACTGATCCAATACGGATGGCTTCTGGTCAGCCATGGCTGTCTTGCCAGATAGACTTAACCTGTCCGGCGAGTCCCATTGGATCGAAAGGTTTCGGAATGACTCCGATGGCACCAAGATCAAGATACCGTTGGACTTCTGAATCCATGACTTTGGCGGTCATGAAGATCACTGGCTTGCTAGAAAACCCATCAAGTTTACGCAGCTCCAGTAGCGTATCGGGTCCATCCAAACCCGGCATCATAACGTCAAGCAAGATCAAATCGGGGTCGAATGCCGCCGCTTTATCTAAGGCTTCTTGCCCACTGCTACAAATTTCGAGAGTCAGTTGGCCAACCGTCTCAAGCGCAATTCGGGCAACAGCCTGAATATCAGGCTCATCCTCGACATACAGTATTTTGTTCAATTCAGTCATAATTGAGATTCTCGTCCCATTTGATTCGAAATCGTTTCACGTTCGATCAGCGAACTGATCGTGTCGAGAAGTTCACCATTAGAAGTCCGCGACTTAACCAAGGCTCCGGCAACCTGTTCCGATATCGTCCGCTCGACTTCTTCCGCGGAAAACAGCAGATTTGGGGTATTCGCGTGTCCATTGGATTTTAAGAGTTGTAATAAGTCGAGCCCTGAGCCATCCGGCAAAAATACATCCAAAATCACAAGATCGAACTTTTCTTGCTTCAACTTCGCTTCGGCTTCAGACAAATTGACAGCGCTGATCAGCTCAATATTGGATGGCAACATCCGCCGCAAGACATGCCTGAGATCGATATCATCTTCGACATGGAGAATTTTAGTGCTGCGATCCATGGAATGCCGAAGAGCCACGCCGATGGCCGACATCAATTGATCTTCATCAATCGGCTTACGCAACCAATCTACGATCTCAACACAAGACGCTTTTACCGATTCCGGCGTTTGATCCACAGCTGCGGAGACGACGACAATCGGCAGAGACTTCGTCTCTTCGTGCGCACGTATATTTCGCATCAGTGTCAATCCGTCGACATCAGGCAGCATCAGGTCAACCGTCACAGCGGCAAAACGCCCGGTCAATGCTAACCGTTCCGCCTCTTCCGCCGTGTAGGCAATTTCCGAATTGTAACCTTTCTTCTCCATCAATATCGATATCAGACGGGCCACATCGACGTCATCCTCGCAAATCAAGATCAACGGTCGCTCATCCGCTTTGGACAAGACGTCTTTCGTCTCGTCTGATTTGCTTTCAACGGAGGTACGAAGCGGTATATCGAAAAAGAAGTTTGCCCCGGCATCAGGTTCATTGATGAAATCGATGATCCCACCATGCCGTTCGACGATTGCGCGAGAAATACTCAGACCAAGTCCCGTCCCGCCGACCTTACGAGTATCAGTTGAATCCGCCTGCGTGAATTTTTCAAAAATGGCCGCGCGGAACGAATCCGGGACGCCGTTCCCGGCATCGATGACGGCAATTCGAATTTTCCCATCCGTAATGCTTGTGCGAACACGCACAATACTTCCCGAGGGAGAGAATTTCGCGGCATTGGACAGCAAATTCGCCATCACTTGGGTAATTCGTTGGCTATCCAAAATAGCGCTCGCGCCATCGGTCTCATCGGAATATTCGAACTCGACATCGTGTTCTTCCGCATAGCCTTGATTGTCGACAAGCGCCTGACGAACAACGTCCACCACCGGTTGTTCGGTAAAATGGAAAGGGGCTGTCCCAGATAACCGAGATTAGAGGTTATCATGGTATCCATGCGCAAGAGCCGTCTGAGCAGATACAGGCAGGATCGTCTGATCGAACATTTTGTTGCTGGCACGACGGCCCGGACAGCTGCCAGTTTATGT
>JABJCS010000083.1 GCA_018665505.1 Alphaproteobacteria bacterium | reverse complement strand
TTCCGGCGGATCACATATAATTTCGACCGGCCGGATGTCATGTCGGTCTATACGGTGAGAATAAGCGCTGATAAGTCCCGTTATCCGGTATTGCTCTCCAATGGCAATCCGGTGGAGCGGGGTGAGACGCCGGATGGGCGACATTGGGTCGAATGGCATGATCCGCATCCCAAACCTGCTTATCTGTTTGCCCTGGTGGCCGGTGATTTGGCTGTCGCCGAGGATCGTTTCACGACGATGTCGGGGCGCGATGTCGCGCTACAGATCTTCGTGGAACACGGCAAAGAAAGCCGCTGCGGCCATGCTATGGAATCGCTGAAGAAAGCGATGCGCTGGGACGAGGAGCGTTTCGGTCTCGAATACGACCTCGATATCTACATGATCGTCGCCGTCAGCGACTTCAACATGGGCGCGATGGAGAACAAGGGCCTTAACGTTTTCAACGATAAGTACGTCCTTGCCGATCCGGATACAGCGACGGATTCGGACTACAGCTTTATTGAGGCCATTGTAGCGCACGAGTATTTCCACAATTGGACCGGTAATCGGGTCACCTTGCGCGACTGGTTTCAACTGAGCCTGAAAGAGGGACTGACCGTTTTCCGCGATCAGGAGTTTTCCGCCGACGTCAGGTCGGGCGCGGTCAAGCGCATCCAAGATGTCAGAACGTTGCGGGCGCGGCAGTTTCCGGAAGATGCGGGACCGCTCGCCCATCCGGTGCGGCCATCATCCTATATAGAGATTAACAATTTTTATACCGCGACGGTTTACGAAAAAGGCGCGGAACTGGTTCGCATGATCCAGACCATCGTCGGGCGTGACGGTTTTACACGGGGGGTGCAGCGCTATCTCTCGGAGAACGACGGATGCGCGGCGACAGTTGAGGATTTTATCGCGGCGATTGAGGGCACGACCGGTGCGGACCTTTCCCAATTTACGGATTGGTATGGACAAGCCGGGACGCCCAGGCTGGAAATCGAAAAAGAATACGATCCGGCGAGCCGCCAATGCACACTTACCTTTCGGCAATCGACGGCCGAGACGCCGGGACAGCTGGACAAGAAGCCGCTCCATATTCCGGTTCGCCTCAGTTTGTTGGATCGCTCGGGTGCGGCTGTGCCCTTGCGCAGAGACGGCGACGCGGAAGCGCCGACGAGCCGCACGATCGAGCTGCACAAAGAGATGGAGAAAATTGTCTTCTCCGATGTGGAAAGCGACCCGATTATTTCCGCACTGCAAGATTTCTCGGCGCCGGTCGTCCTCTCCGCACCGACAAGCGGTTCCGATCGTGCTTTCTTGTTGGCCCATGATCCCGACCTTTTCAACCGTTGGGAAGCCGGGCAGCAATACGCGACGGATTATCTAATTCGCCGGATCGATTCACTGCGGCAGGGAGAGAGCGTCCGGGCGCCGGATGAATTCATCGATGCGCTGGGCGCGTTGCTGCGCGACGGCTCGCTAGAGACAGCCTTCGTCGCGGAGGCGGTGTTGCTGCCCAGCGAAGAATATCTCGGCAATCAGATGACCCGTGTTGATGTCGACGCCATACACAACGCTCGCGAAGGGCTGCGCCGGGAGATTGCGTCGCAATTGAAGGAACTCTGGCTGCAGGTTTATCGGGAGCACCAAACGAATCGGCCCTATGATCCGAATCCTGATGATGCAGCCAGCCGGAAACTGAAGAACTGCGCTCTATCTTATTTGATGTCCTTGCCGGAGCCAGACATGAGGTCCCTCGGGGGCGCTCAATTCGAAGCGGCCGATAATATGACCGATTCGATTGCCGCTCTTGCTTGTCTGAATGATATCGAGAGCCCCGAGCGCGAAAAGGCATTTGATGATTTTTATCTTCGTTGGAAGGATGATCACCTGGTTCTCGACAAATGGTTCGCGCTTCGCGCGTCATCGTCTTTGCCGGGAACGCTGTCGGATGTGCGTGAATTGATGGATCATCCGGCATTCTCGATCCGCAATCCGAACAAGGTGCGCGCCCTTATCGGTGCGTTTTGCGCCGGCAATCAACTGCGGTTTCATGCAGCCGATGGTGGCGGTTACGAGTTCCTCGCCGATCAAGTCATGGTGTTGGATGAATTGAACCCGCAGGTCGCGGCGAGATTGTTGGCACCCCTTGGCCAATGGCGCCGATTCGATTCGGAACGGCAAGGAATGATCCAGGGTCAATTGGATCGCGTCTTGGCGAAATCGGGACTTTCTCGGGATGTTTACGAAATCGCGTCAAAATCCTTGGAGTAGAAACTAAAGCGCGTCTGGTTGCATTCGACTTGCAGCTAGCGCACATTTTGGTTCAATGTGGCGTGCCCTTCGGTAATGGGGTACGGATTGGACGTTAAGGAAATCGAAGTGGGAACTGTCGATGTCGAAATTTAGGCTGATTACGCGACCGGACTTCGACGGCGTTGTGTCTGGTGCACTGCTGTATGAGCGAGAGATGGTCGAAGACGTCATTTTCGCCCAACCCAACGAGATGCAGGCTGGGCGTGTTCCTGTTTCCGACAATGATATCACCGCGAATCTTCCCTATAACGAAGATGTCGTTTTGGGTTTTGACCACCATCTCAGCGAGGCGGAGCGAGTCGGAGAACGTGATAATCTCGTGATCGATCCGGCATCCCCATCTGCGGCACGGGTGATTTACAATCATTTCGGCGGACGCGAAGGGTTTCCCATGTTCCCGACCGATCTGATGAAGGCGGTGGATCAAGCGGATTCAGCGGATTACTCAGAAGAAGATATTCTAGCGCCGACCGATTGGACGTTGATCAATTTCGTCACCGACCCTCGGACCGGTCTATCCCGCTTCGGTCATTTTGACATCAGCAATGATCAATTGATGATCGATCTGATGCATTATTGCCGTCGACACGAACCGGCGGAAATTCTTGATATTCCGGATGTCGAGGAATGGGTGCATTTGTTCTTGGAGCATGGCGAATATGCGGAATTGCAAATCCGTAAGAACGCCAAAGTCCGAGGCAAGACCGTGGTTGTGGATCTGCGTCAAGAAGAGACGATTTATGCCTGCAACCGCTTTATGATTTATGCGCTCTACCCCGAATGTAATTTGTCGATCTTCCTAAATCCGATGGAGAATTCGGATGTCGTTGAGATCGCGATGGGTAAGTCGATTCTGGATCGTAGTTCGGATACCAATGTCGGCATCTTGATGCTCGAATACGGTGGCGGTGGTCACGAAGCTGTGGGTACCTGCCGGGTACCAAAAGGCGATGTTGATGATGTCTTGGCCGCGCTGCTTGAAAAAATCGCGGGTAGCTAGACAACAATCCTTAGAATGATGTCGAGACGCCGCCGTCGACAGTTAGAATGTGCC
>JABJCS010000668.1 GCA_018665505.1 Alphaproteobacteria bacterium | reverse complement strand
CGTCTCCAACCGCTGGCACTCTGCTCTCGCGGAGAGCGGAAGATCAACCACTTGCAACGCGGCCAAGGCTTCCTCCAACGGTCCGGCGGCTGTCAACAATCCACCCAGCATCGAGGCCGCCTGTCCGCCGAGTGCCGCCACAGCGGCGGCATCCTTGCGGTCCAACGCCAAGCGCGCCCTTTCGCTCGTCTCGTCATCCAATTCAAGCGCCCGACAGACTGTCGGCGTCAGGGTCGGTAAATTGATATCGACGGACACATCGCGCACACCGACCGACATCAGCGCTTCCGCCGCCAGCGCGATAACTTCGGCATCGGCTTCGGCCCGGTCGGTTCCGATCAACTCAACGCCCACTTCGTAGAACTGTCGTTCGGGGCGCAATTGATCGCCGCGTACACGCAAGACAGGACCCGCATAAGCAAGCCGGAGGGGCCGCGCGACCTTTGCCAACCGCGTCGCTGCGATTCGCGCGACTTGGGGTGTAATATCGGCGCGCACACCCATCATCCGCTGGCTCACCGGGTCCATCAGCCGGAATGTCGCCAGTTCGACGCCCTGACCGGCGCCGTCCAGCAAACTGTCCTCGAACTCCACTAATGGTGGGTCGACGCGGTCGTATCCACGCGCGCCAATCGAACGCAATAATTGCTCGACGATTGCCGCTTCGTGGGCGGCATCGGGGGGCAAGGCATCGCGCAGACCGTCTGGCAACAGGGCCTTATTAGCTGAAGTATTCATCGATCGTCCATGAATGAAACCGGCGGACCGCGATACCTAGCGCGCCCGGATAGGCACGGCAAGGGGAGGGTTTACTGCAATATTGCTTCGACTGTCCCGTCCTTGCGTCCATACAATATATCCATCGAACCGTTGGCGTCGATATCGACCCGCAAGACTTCAGTGACGATGGGTGCACCCTTGGGCCCTTCCCAAAGCGTGGCGAATTTCCGACCGCGAAATGTGACGGCGACCAGCCGGTCTTTGCTCCCATTCGGCAGAACAATATCCAGCACCCCATCGTCGTTCAAATCCGCAACCACGGCCATTTTCAGCACCGTCGAGCCCATCCTATGCGTCGAATATCCGCCGGCATGTCCGATCGACTTCAGCCGAGACACCTCGCGGCCGTATATCACCAACGTCTTGCCGAGATGCGGTGTCTCCACGACGGCGATATCCATCTCTCCGTCAGCATCAAAATCGCCCGCCCCGATCGGATTGAGCCAGCGATAAGCGAGTCCAATCGACGGCGACACGGCAAACTGTTCGATTTGGCGCTCACCGATTCGATAGACCGAGACCGCAGCGCCCTCGGAAAGTGAAGAGCGCGCTAGAATGATCTCATCCAAACCGTCGCCGTCCATATCCGCGAGACGCGGTGTCAGATCCTCGAAAACATACTGATCGCCGAGTTCGTATACCATCTCCCGGCCATCGCGCAGCTGCACTTTGAGAGCGCCCGCCTCGATCAAATCACCCAATACACCATGGTCGTAGCGATCCGTCGGCTGCACCAACCAGGCACGGCGAACTTGGTTTTTCCCTATCGCGACTCCGGCGTGGGGAATGGCATCCGATGGCGCTTCCTCGACAAACGGAATGTCGACCAGCCGTTGCAACGGTTTCCCCGCCACGATAGCAAAGCTGCCTGCCGTCCCTTGGCCGAAGACGACCCCGGTATTCGGATCGATCACGAGATGAGAGACGCCGTCGACCTGTCCCAACGTCACAACCCGGAGGTCAGCGGCTAAGCTTTCGGCTGAGAACAAGACAAATATCAGGAACGAAAATACACGCATCATGAGTCGTCAGAACTCCAAAGCCTTGACCTGTACAATATTCGGCAACCCTTCGAGCGTCTCCAACAGATCATCCGAGATCGACTGATCAATTTGTAGTAACGCGATGGCGTCATCTCCCGGCGCCGAGCGGCCCAAGTGGAAGGTCGCGATATTCACACCGCCGTCCCCCAGCGCCTTGCCGAGGTCGCCGATCACGCCGGGGCGATCCTTGTTGGTGATGTACAGCATATGCGCGCCCCATTCCGCTTCGATGGGGATATCCTTGATCTCGACGATGCGCTCCCGGTTGCCGCCGAAGATCGTCCCCGCCAGATTGCGCGCGCGGCGTTCGGTCTTCACTGACAGACGGATAAGGGCTTCGTAGTCGCCCGGCTGCTCCTGTTTCGTCTCGGTAATTTCGATACCACGATCCCGCGCCACGGAGACCGCATTGACCATGTTGATATTGTCCAATTGAGGGCGCAGCAGGCCGGCGATGGCGGAGGCGATCAACGGCCGCGTATTCAGAGTTGCGACATGCCCGTGAAATTCGATGGTGATGGATCGCAACCCGCTCTCGGTCAGCTGTCCGGCAAAACTCCCGAGCTTCTCCGCCAACGACATATAGGGTTTCAGATGCGGCGCCTCTTCCGCTGTTACTGACGGCATGTTGATCGCGTTGGAGACCGCGCCTGTCAGTAGGAAGTCGGACATTTGCTCAGCCACTTGCAGGGCAACGTTCTCTTGCGCCTCACTGGTCGCCGCCCCCAGATGCGGCGTCGCAATAACTTGCGACATTCCGAACAGCACGTTTTCGGTCGCCGGTTCCTCCGCGAACACGTCGATGGCGGCGCCCGCCACCTTGCCGTTCTCGATCGCATCGCGGAGTTCGGCCTCGACAATAATGCCGCCCCGCGCGCAATTCACGATCCGCACACCGTCTTTCATTTTCGCGAAAGCCGACGCGCCCAGCAGGTTCCGCGTCCCGTCCGTAAGCGGCGCGTGGATGGTGATGACATCGGCCCGGCGGAGCAGCTCATCGAACTCGACTTTCTCGACGCTCAAGCTTTCGGCTTTCTCCGGCGACAAGAACGGATCGTAGACGATCACCCGCATCTTCAGACCCTGCGCCCGGTCGGCGACGATAGAGCCGATATTGCCACAGCCAACGAGGCCGAGCGTCTTACTGGCCAACTCCATCCCCATGAAGGCGGATTTCTCCCATTTCCCTGCATGGGTGGAGGCATTGGCGGCGGGTAACTGCCGGGCCAGCGACATCATCATCGCGATGGCGTGCTCCGCAGTTGTCACCGAATTGCCGAACGGTGTGTTCATGACCACCACGCCGCGCTGCGTCGCCGCATCCACATCGACATTGTCGACGCCGATCCCAGCCCGCCCGACGACCTTCAGATTTTCCGCCGCGTCCATAAGGTCGGCCGTGACCGTCGTTGCCGAGCGGATCGCCAAGCCGTCGACATCGCGGATCGCGGCCAACAGCTCGTCACCCGTCAGACCGGGGCGGAAATCCACTTCAATGCCGCGGTCGCGGAATATCTCCGCCGCTTTCGGGCTGAGTTTATCCGAGATCAGAACCTTGGGCATGCCGCCTCCCTCACGCCGCCGCGGCGCGGGTCATTTCAGCGAACGCCCAATCGAGCCACGGCAACAGTGCCTCGATATCCTCCGGGTCGACCGTCGGCCCGCCCCAAATCCGCAAATTGGGTACCGCCTCCTTGTGACCCTTGATGTCGTAGGCGACCTCCTTGGCTTCCAATAGAGCGGAAATTTTTTGCGGCGCTTCCGCACGTTCTTCCGGCGAGAGGCCGGAGGCTTCGGAAATCTTCAGGCACATCGACGTACAAGACCGCGTCGCCGGGTCGTCGGCCAGGAAGTCGATCCAATCGGTTTTCTCTACCCAGGCCGCGACCGTGGCCAAGCTTTTATGACTGCGTGCCGTCAGCGCCGACAACCCACCAATGGATCTCGCCCAAGCCAAACCAAAAAGCGCGTCTTCGACGCATAACATGGAGGGGGTGTTAATGGTCTCACCGCGGAAGACGCCTTCGCTCAATTTACCGTCTTTCGCGAGCCGGAAAACCTTCGGCAGCGGCCAGGGCGGCGTATACGTTTCGAGCCGCTCAACAGCCCGTGGCGACAGCGCCAACATGCCGTGTGCGGCCTCACCCCCCAATGCCTTCTGCCAGGACCAGGTGACGACGTCGAGCTTGTCCCACGGTATATCCATGCAATAGACAGCCGAGGTTGCATCGCAAATGGTCAGCCCCTTGCGGTCGGCATCGATCCAATCACCGTTCGGCACGCGAACGCCGCTCGTCGTGCCGTTCCAAGTGAAAATGACATCATTGTCGAAATTGACATCGGCCAAATTCGGCATCGCTCCATAAGGCGCGTCCAGCAGCCGCAAATTGTCGAGCTTCAGATGTTTCTCCGCATCCACGGCCCAGGTCTTGCCGAAATTCTCCCAGGCCAGCACATCGACGCCGCGGGCGCCCAGCATAGACCACAGCGCCATTTCCAAGGCGCCCGTGTCGGAGCCCGGAACAATCGCCAAAATATAATCGGACGGCATCCCGAGCAGCGCGTGGCTCTCGTCGATGACGGCTTTCAGCTTTTGCTTCCCGATCGCCGACCGGTGCGATTTCCCGAGATGTGCGTCTTTCAAGCTCTCGAGACTCCAGCCCGGCGGCTTGATGCAAGGTCCGGAGGAAAACTCAGGTCTTTTCGGTCGCACGTTCGGCTTCGTCATCGTACTACTCTTCTTGGGACAAGGCTGGAATTCCGCGCCTTCGCGGTATTCGGGAGCGGAACATTATGAAGGTCTGTAGACGGCGTCAACGCGATTATTTTGCAGCGCAGCAATTGCGCGCCTTTGCCGCAGCGGTTGTTTACCCGCTAAATTGGCGGCAAGAGAGTTTACCGGGGAAAGAGCGGTCGCGATGACATTCGAGCAAGCCTATGTATTCGGCGTTTTGGGCGCGACCCTGTGTCTCTTTATTTGGGGCAGGTGGCGCTACGACGTCGTCTCGGTCTTGGCCCTCCTCGCGGTCGCGATTCCGGGTATCATCGATATCGACGGCGTCTTCGCCGGGTTCGGCCATCCAGCGGTTATCACCGTCGCCGCCGTGCTCGCGATTAGTAAGACTCTGCAAGGCAGCAGCCTGATCGGCAATGTCGGAAGCTTTCTGGCCCGAACGGAACTCGGCCCCTCCGTGCAAGTCGCCTTGATCGCGGCCATCGTCGGCGCGCTTTCCGGCTTCATGAACAATGTGGGCGCGCTGGCATTGCTCCTGCCCATCGTCCTACAGATGGCCAAACGCTCCGGGCGCTCGCCCCGCAGCCTGTTGATGCCGCTCTCCTTCGGGTCGCTGTTGGGCGGGATGGTGACGATGATCGGCACGCCGCCGAATATCATTGTCGCTGCCTATCGCGCCGATGCGACGGGCACCGCGTTCTCCATGTTCGACTTCACCCCGGTTGGATTGATCCTGGCGGCGGTCGGCATCCTATTCATCGCCACCATCGGCTGGCGACTGATCCCCGGACGTGACGGTGCCGCCGGTGGCCAAGGCGATATGTTCCGGATTGAGAACTACATCACCGAAGTCTCAATCCCGGATGACTCGCCCCATATCGGCAATTCCATCGAAAGCCTGTTGGAGGCCGGCGGCGAAGACGGGGTCGCCGTCGTCGCCCATTTGTGGAAGGACGTGAGACGCCTCGCCCCTCGACCGGACCAAATCCTGCGCCAGGACGATCATTTGCTGCTGGAGGGAGAGCCGACCGAGATCGAAAACATGCTGGCGAATACCGGCCTAAAGCCGGTCGGCACGTTGCCGCTCGATATGGAAGAACTCTCATCGGAGTCCATCGGGCTGTTCGAAGCCGTCATCACTCCGCAAGCGCGCCTAGTGGGCCGCACCAGTCGCCAAGCCCGCCTCGGGCGGCATTATGGCTTAAACCTGCTGGCAATTGCCCGCCATGGTCGCCCCGTCCGCGAACGCCTCAACCAGGTCCGCCTGCGCGCCGGTGACGTCCTCCTCATCCAAGGCGACACGGAGGGCATGCCCGAAATGCTCTCAAGGCTTGGCTGCCTACCGTTGCCGCACCGTAATCTTGATTTCGGCGAAAAGCCGGGTTGGCTCCCCATCGCTATTTTCGCCGCCGCCATCCTGGCCATCGCGTTTGGATTGGTGTCGGCCCCGGTCGCCTTTATCGCCGCCGTCGCCGCCTTCGTCGTGACGGGCTCGACCTCCGTGCGCGATATCTACGAGGCCGTCGATTGGCCCATCATCGTCTTGCTGGGGGCACTCGTCCCCGTCGGCGG
>JABJCS010000667.1 GCA_018665505.1 Alphaproteobacteria bacterium | reverse complement strand
TCGGCGCGCCGGAGAAGAGCTTCGCTTCGCAGGAGACTTGGGCGTGGATCTCCAACCCGATCACCATCTCCCAATCGCCCGTGGAGCCTTTCAGAAGGTCGGCCATGATTTTACCCTCCAGCGATCGTTTGCGGTTTAGCCGTGAATCCAGCGGCATCTTCGATGACTTGTCCGACCTTTAAAACCGTCGCTTCGTCGAACGGTTTGCCGATCACATGCAATCCCAGCGGCAGGTTGTCCGTTGACAGTCCCGAAGGTACCGAAATCGCGGGTAACCCGGACATGGAAGCCGGGACCGTCAAGACATCGTTGAGATACATGGCGATCGGGTCGTCCATTTTTTCGCCTTGGGCGAAAGCGGCGCTCGGGGTCGTCGGTGTCAGAATTGCATCGACCTTGTCCCAGGCTTGGCGAAAGTCGTCGGCAATCCGCGTTCTGACTTTTTGCGCCTTCAGGTAATAAGCGTCGTAATATCCGGCAGAGAGCACATAGGTGCCGATCATGACTCGGCGCTGCACCTCTTCACCGAAGCCGGCACCGCGCGTGTTCTCGTACATCTCTTGCAAGCTGTCGCCGTCGACCCGAAGACCGTAGCGGACACCATCATAGCGCGCGAGGTTCGAGGACGCTTCCGCCGGCGCCACGATATAATAGGCGGGCAGGGCGTATTTCGTGTGCGGCAGGTTGATTTCAACGACCTCGGCACCGGCGGCTTTCAGCCAGTCGACGCCCTCATCCCAAAGCGCCTCGATATCGGCGGGTGTGCCGTCAATCCGATATTCCTTCGGCACGCCGATCCGCATTCCTTTCAGGTCGCCGCCGAGAGCGGCTTCGTAGTCGGGCACTGGGAGATTCATGCTCGTCGAATCTTTCGGGTCATGTCCTGCCATGGCGCCGAGCATGATCGCCGCATCTCTGACGGTTCGGGTCAATGGGCCCGCTTGGTCGAGCGACGACGCGAAGGCGACGACACCCCACCGTGAACAACGCCCGTAGGTCGGTTTCATGCCGACGATGCCACAAAAAGCGGCAGGCTGGCGGATCGAACCACCGGTATCCGTGCCCGTTGCGGCGATGGCGCCATGGGCGGCGACGATAGAGGCCGATCCCCCGGACGAGCCTCCCGGCACGTATTTCTTGTTGTCTTCTTCGCTGGTGCGCCATGGGTTTTCGACGGAGCCGTAATGGCTGGTCATGTTCGAGGAGCCCATCGCAAATTCGTCGAGATTGGTTTTGCCCAACATGACCGCGCCCGCGTTCCAAAGATTACCGCTGACGGTCGACTCGTACGTCGGCAGGAAACCATCGAGAATGTGGCTCGCAGCGGTGGTCAGGACGCCTTCGGTGCAGAACAGGTCCTTCATGCCGATGGGAATGCCTTCCATGGCGCCGCCCTCATTAGCCGCAAGGCGGACCTCCGACGCTTTCGCCATTTCCAGGGCAAGTTCGGGTGTCTCGGTGATAAAGGCGTTCAGCGGACGCAGGGTTTCGACGGCGGCATTATAAGCTTCAGTCAACTCGATCGCGCCGAGCTCGCCGCTTCGCAGTGCGTCGCGGGCATCCGATAAGGAAAGCGAGAGGATATCTTGGCTCATTCCACCACCTTCGGGACCGTATAGAAGGACGCCTCAGCTTGCGGCGCGTTTTGGAGGACTTTCTCCGGCGTGCCGCCTTCAGTAACGACGTCTTCGCGCTGCGGAGCCGCGGTCTCGACGACCGAGGTCATCGGCTCTATGCCGTCAGTGTCTACTTCGGATAATTGTTCGATCCAACCGATGATATTATTGAGCTCGCCTGCAAGCGGGGCCAAGTTCTCTTCGGGCACCTTAATCCGCGCCAGGGCGGCGATACGGCGGACCGTTTCCTGATCGAGGGCCATTGATTTCTCCGGACATATTCGGAATGCGGCGGGAAGCTATCACCAGCCCGCATTTGCGGCAAGGGAACAGGTCAATTCGTGTTGGATCGGGCGAAGCGGTTGGCGGCGTCCGCACCAGCTTTCCGGCCGAAGACGGCGCCCCGCATAACCGACGTGGCACCGGTATAAGTACGGTAGTAAATACCCATTGTCTCACCGGCGGCATAGAGTCCGGGAATGACCTCACCGTCCATGTTCAGGACTTCGGCGCTGGGGCTGGTCTTCAGACCACCAAATGTAAAGCAAACAGCGGACATGATCGGCCAGGCCTTGAAGGGTGGCTTGTCGACCGGGCGGGACCAATGACTTTTGCGGGGCTCTAAACCTGAAGTGGCCAATGAATCCGGCCGTTTGGCGTCAAACCCGCTGATGTCCTCGGGGCAGGACGCGTTATAAGCGGCGATATTTGCCTGCAATCGCTCCTCATCGATACCGAGTTTCTCCGCTAATTCCGCGAGTGTGTTGGCTTCGATGGGCGCTTGATCGCTGCGGACCGCTTTTTGCCAATTGTCGATTTCGTCCATTCGCGCGTCATGGATGGCATAGGCGATGCCTTCCGGTTGTTTGAGAATGATTCGTGTCACCGCTTCATAAGTCGCGTCCACGGAAGCGGGCGCTTCATCGGTAAATCGCTCGCCATTGCGATTGACGAGAACACCGTAGGCATAGCTCAGCACCACCGGTTCGATGGCACCGGAACGGGGATCGACCGGTTGGGCATGGAAACTGCCGAAATCACCGCCAGGTGCGGCCCCGACATTCAAGGCCATCCGTACGCCTTCGCCGCGATTGTAATAGCCGCCGCGCGCGATCGGGCGGATCCATTGTGCATCCGGGCCGAGATAGTGGCTCAGCATTTCCGGATTTCCCTCAAATCCGCCACTGGCGAGAATAACGCCGCGTGCGTTGAAACGTACGGGACGATTATTTGCAGTGACGGCATTGAGGCCCTCAATGCGGCCTTGATCGTCGATAACAAGAGACTTCGCCGTTGTTTGATAATGTATCGTGATATCGTCAGGAACGGATTCGGCGTATTTTGCGAGCGCTTCCACCAAGGCCCAACCACCGCCAATCGGCGCTATTCGAGTGGTGGATTCGGAAATGAAATAATTTGGTAAAAAGTCGAATGAGACGCCGAAACTCTTCAGCCACTGCAGTGTCGGTCCAGCCGCTGCCGCGAATTCCGAAATCAACTCGGGGTCAGCAAAATTAAGCGTTCGCAGGACAGCGGGCCAATCATCGTAATTTCGAACCGCATCTTTTGTTATTTCGGGATCGAGATAACCACCCGCATTCTTCCCGAAATGGGTTTCAAAATCGTCCGAAACCTCATCTTCACTCTTCATACGCCAGAACGATTCCGTATAACGGGTGTTCCCACCGCGTTCTTCGATGGGCGCGCGTTCGAGGAGTGCGACCTTCGCACCATGCTGTTGGGCGGAAATGGCGGCCGATAATCCTGCAATGCCGCATCCAACTACGACCACGTCTACATCCGTCGCCGCGGCGCTCTTAATGGGTTGTTCGACTGTCATTGTCCGACCCAATTATGGAATATTAAAATTAGGGGCTGTCCCAGATAACCGAGATTAGAGGTTATCATGGTATCCATGCGCAAGAGAGTTATGCCCGAATCTGGTGTTTGAGCATTTGAGTTGAAGCGGCGTATCGGGTTGATTTGTTGTTGCAAGACATCAAAACCAACCAAAGGAGATACGCCACTATGAAGAAGAATAAC
>JABJCS010000666.1 GCA_018665505.1 Alphaproteobacteria bacterium | reverse complement strand
TGTCCAAGCCTCGCGTTTCGTTTCCGGAGAAGGGCATCGGTTGGGAGGATATCGAGCCGCAGCTGTCGGAAATGGCGAGTGGAGACCAACGTTGGCGTGACGGGCGCGTGCCGCTCTATGTCTTTAAGGCAACCGACGAGGCGTATGAGGTCGGGCGCAACGCCTATTTTAAATTTTTCGCGGAAAATGCCTTGGGCGGCAAACGGGCCTTTCATAGCGTCGCCAGGATGGAGCGCGAAGTCGTGGAAATGGCGCTCGACCTGTTTGAGGCTCCCGAAGGAGCGGGCGGCGGAATGACCACGGGCGGCACGGAGAGTATTTTCATGGCGGTGCGTGCCTGCCGAGAATGGGCACGGGGGGCTAAAGGACGCAAAGGCCCATTTAATATTGTTGCGGCGGCAAGCGCGCATCCGGCTTTCGACAAGGCGGGTGACTCAATGGATATCCCGGTGAAGCGCGTGCCGCTACGCGAAGACTTCAGGGCCGAACCGTCCGCGATGAAAGCAGCCGTCGACGATGATACAATCATGATCGTCGGGTCCGCGCCGTGTTTCCCCCATGGGGTAGTCGATGACATCGCGGAGTTGGGCGAAATAGCTCTCGATACGGATATCTGGCTGCATGTGGATGCCTGTGTTGGCGGGTATCTGGCGCCATTCGTCAAACGGTTAGGGCGGGTGTTTCCCGATTTTGATTTTGCGGTTCCGGGTGTGCGGTCGCTTTCCGCCGATCTCCACAAATTCGGCTTTGCGCCGAAGCCGTCTTCGACCGTCTTGTATCGCGCGGAAGAAGATTTTCAGCGCCAGATTTTTGATGTCGATCCGTGGACGTATGGTCGGATGACGACATCGACCCTCGTTGGTACCCGCCCGGCGGGTGGAATTGCTGGCGCATGGGCGGTTTTCAAGCACCTCGGAATTGACGGTTACACCCAAGTCGCTGCCGATCTAATGGAGATGGTTGACGGCTATGTCGCCGGTATCGAAGCGATTCCGGACCTTCGAATGCACGCTAAACCAGATCTCACCATCATTAATTTTGGATCGGATGAGGTCGATATTTTTAGCGTAGCGGAGCAAATGGCCGGCTCGGATTGGGTGCCCGGATTGACCCAGCGGCCGAAAGGCATGCACGCGATGCTGTCGATGTTACATGCGCCGATACGCGAGACGTATTTGCGTGATCTTGCGGCGGCCGTCTCGACTGTCCGGGCTGATGGCAGTGCTTCGACGCTCACGGCGCGCTACTGATATCCGCGTCGATTGGGCATCTGGTCGCAAGGTCCTTTGCGCGCTAAGTCTTACCCATGACTGTTATCTTGGAACCTGCCCGTGAGACGGAAGTCGTAGCGGAAACTGAAATTCTCATCCTCGGCGGCGGTCCGGCGGGTATCGCAGCGGCGACAGCGGCGGCCCGAACCGGTGCGCGTACGCTTTTGCTCGAGAAATACGGATTTCTTGGCGGCATGGGTACCGCCGCAATGGTCACCAATTTCTGCGGTTTGCACGCGAGTATAAACGGGTCAGTGCAACAGGTCGTGCGCGGCGTCGCGGACGATATCCTGGCGCGCCTGGATCGCCTTGGGGGATTGCGGGAACCACATCCAGTGCCGGCCTCTGATGGCGGTCACGATATCGCGGCTCAAGCCTATGATACGGCGGCCTATAAAATGGCGGCGGATGATTTGTTGCTATCTGCGGGGGTCGACATTCGTTTTCACAGCACCGCTGTCGGTGTCGCAATGGATAGTGGGCGGATCGATGCGGTGATCGTGGAGACGAAATCGGGGCGCGCCGCGATCAAGGCGGAAATGTTCATCGACTGCTCGGGTGATGCGGACCTCGCCTATTGGTCGGGGGCGGAATACGAAAAAGGTGACGCGACCGGCTTCATGGCCTATCCGACAACGATGTTCCGGATCGCCAATGCGGACGACGAACGAGTACACCGAGAGGGCAAGCCGAACCTGACCGAGCTCATCGCCGCAGCGAGCGACGACTTTGATTTGCCGCGTAAAACCGGCGTGCTCGGCTCGCAAGCTCATGCAGGCGAATGGCGGGCCAACCTCACGCAGATCAGTCGCGATGGCGCACCAGTCGATGGTAGCAATTGGGATGATTTGAGTTTCGCGGAAGTCGAGGGTCGCAAGCAATCGCAGGAATATTTCCGGTTTCTGAAGGAACGAGTGCCCGGTTTCGAAGATGCGTATTTATTGGAAACAGCCCCGCAAATTGGCATTCGAGAGACAAGGCGAATTGTTGGCGAATATGTCCTGACCAAGGATGATGTTTTATCGTGCCGGGATTTTGACGATTCTGTCGGCTGTAACGGTTGGCCGCTTGAGCAGCATCTGCATGGTTCGGCGAAATGGACCTTTCTAGCCGGTCGTGGATATCACCAGATCCCCTACGGGACGACGCTCCCCAAAGGTGTCGATAATTTACTGGTCGCGGGCCGGTGCGCTTCGACGACACCTGAAGGCCAGGCATCATTGCGCGTCAGCGGTCCCTGTTTCGCGATGGGGCAAGCGGTCGGTACGGCAGCCGAACTCGCGCGTAGTGGCGGAGTGAAACCGGCTGATATTGATCGCAACGCCTTGCAAGATCGTCTGATCTCGGACGGCGCTTTTATCGGCGACAAACAGCTTTAGAATTGTACTGACAAGAAAATAGGGAGCAGGAAGATGGGTGAATTCAGTTATACGGAAACCGACGGGCACGTTCTTACGGTTACGTTGAATCGGCCAGAGCGCATGAATGCGTTGCATTCGTCGGCGCATTTTGAACTCGACAAAGTGTTCAACGATTTCGAAGCCGATCCGGATCTCTGGGTTTGTATTTTGACGGGAGCAGGTGACCGGGCGTTCAGTGCCGGTAATGACCTTAAGTTCCAAGCCGAAGGCGGGACACGCGATAAGCCGAAAAGCGGTTTCGGCGGCATAACTGAGCGTTTTGACCGCACCAAGCCGATGATCGCGGCAGTGAATGGTGTCGCCATGGGCGGCGGGTTCGAGCTCGCGCTGGCTTGCGATGTGATCATCGGGGCAGAGAATGCCCGCTTTGCGCTACCGGAGCCCCGTGTCGGATTGGCGGCACTCGCGGGTGGTTTGCACCGACTGCCCCGCGCCATACCGCAGAAGAAGGCGATGGGCATGATCCTGACGGGCCGTCACGTTCCGGCGGCGGAAGGCCTTGAGATTGGTTTCGTCACCGAACTCGTGGCGGAAGGCGAAGCTTTGAGCGCCGCCAAACGGTTCGCGGCCGAAATCGAGAAATGCTCACCGGTCTCTATCCGCACCAGCCTTGATGTGGTACGTCGTGGTTTGGAGCACGCGTCCGTCGAAGAAGCGATGTTGGCGGAATACGAGAGCGTCAACGTGCTGCGCAATAGCGAGGACATGATTGAAGGCCCGAAAGCCTTCGCCGAGAAACGCGATCCGAACTGGAAAGGCCGGTAAGGAGGGCCCAGGACGGAGCGCTAGTACAAAACTTTCTCGTACTCGCGCTTCACATCCGCATGGGTTTCTTCGGGGCGATCGCCGCCAATTTGATCGACGATCATTTGGCCGATGGTCGGCAGCACTGAGCGCTCGACCTGTGTTTCGGACTTCCAAAGACCGGAGCGCATGATTGCCTTCGCGCAATGCAAATAGATCTCCCGTGCTTTGATGACGAGCACGGTGGCGGGAAGTTTTCCCTTCATCTCGAATTGCGCGAGGAGGTCTGCATCGTCTCGAATCTCCGCATCTCCGTTGATGCGTAGAACTTCATCGACACCGGGGACGAAAAATATCGTGCCGACAGCCGGGTTCGCGAGAATGTTGGTAAGAGTGTCGAGCCGGTTGTTCCCGGGGCGATCTGGGATTGCGATGGTTTGATCGTCTAGGATTTTTACAAATCCGGGGGCATCGCCCCGCGGGGATACATCGGCAATGCCGTCTTCACCGGTTGTCGAGATCACCATAAACGGTGACAGCTCA
>JABJCS010000665.1 GCA_018665505.1 Alphaproteobacteria bacterium | reverse complement strand
CATGCTGGCGTTCCCGCGTGATCCTTTGGCGTATCGGACGATTGAGCAGGTCGACTTGAACGGCCTGCGGGTCGCGTTCTCCGAAGACCTGGGGTTTTGTCCCGTCGACAATGGGTTCCGCTCGATGTTCCGCGAGCGGATGGAAACGATCGCGCCGATCTTTGAATCGACGGTTTGGAAAGACCCCAACCTGTCGAATGTGGAAGAGGTGAATTGGATTTTACGTTGCCAGCTCTTTATCTCGCGCCACCGTGAGCGCTATGAGAACCATAAGGACAAGCTTGGGCCCAACGTTATCTCCAATTATGAAGCGGCGCTGGAGATGCCCGCGGAACGTATTTCCTGGGCGCATCAGGAACAAACCGTGCTGTTCAAAACCATGCAGCGCTTCTTCGACGATGTGGATATTTTGATTTGCCTCTGCGTCGGCGTCTCGCCGTTCCCGCATGACGAATGGTATCTCGACGTGATCAACGGCGAGAAGATGGATAATTACATCCAATGGGTGGCGCTCACCTGGGCGTTGACTATTCCTGGTAACCCGATCTCCGCAATCCCTTGTGGATATGAGCCCTCGGGCACACCATTCGGATTGCAGATTGTCGGCAAACATCACACGGACCGCCAGGTCATCGGAGTGGCGAAGGCGCTGGAGGAAGTATTCCAGGGTTATAGCGATCTGAAACGTCCGGTACCCGATATCGCAAAACTGGAGAATGCAGCATGACCGAACCCTGCGATCTTTCCGCGACTGAAGCGCGGCGGCTGATCGGGCGCAAACGCCTGTCTCCGATCGAGCTTGTCGAATCCTGCATTGCCCGGATTGAGATGGTGAACCCGACAGTCAACGCGGTCGTCGCCGAATGCTATGACCGCGCCCGTGTCGAGGCTCGTACCGCGACGGAAGCGTTGGTCGCCGGGGAGCCTTTGGGTGTCCTTCATGGCCTACCGTTCGGTGTGAAAGATCTGAACGACACGGAAGGGGTTGTCACTACATACGGCTCGCCCCTCTATCGCGACAATGTCCCGGCAAAAGATGAATTACTGGTCGCCAAACTTCGGCGCGCTGGCGGTATCATGTTGGGCAAGACCGCGACGCCGGAATTCGGTGCCGGTGGTAACACGACTGTCAACGAGGTTCATGGCTATACACGGAACGCATTCGATCCTGATCGCGCTTGTGGCGGCTCCTCCGGCGGGTCAGGCGTGGCGCTGGCCTGCGGAATGATGCCGCTCTGCACAGGCTCCGATAGTGGCGGTAGCTTGCGCAAACCAGCGACCTTTAGTGGTGTCTCGGCCATTCGTCCCACGACCGGGTTGGTGCCCTCCGACAAACGCGGCGTCGGTTTTACCAATTTCAGCGTTCAAGGACCGATGGCACGGACAGCGGATGATTGCGCCCTGATGCTGTCGATCATGGCGGGGAACGATGTGGAGGACCCCTTGTCCTTCAATGTAGATGGCGCGGATTACCGCGAGGTGCCGGAAATCGACTTGTCGCGGCTTCGTGTGGCGATATCGGTAGACTTCGGATGGGCTCCGGTCGAGCACGGTATCCGCAATACATTCGAGGAACGTCTCGCGAAGTTTCAATCGAACTTCAAATCATGCGAGCGTTTCGACCCCGATCTTGAGAGCGCGCTTGATGTGTTCTGGGTGCTGCGCGGCGTACAATTCCTGGCTAGTCATTTGGAGCGCTATCGGAAGCATCCGGATCAGATCGGCCAGAATATCGTCGCTAATGTCGAGGCTGGATTGAAAATGACGTCGGAGGAGATTGCCTGGGCGAATGGGGAACATACTAGGCTCTATCGCCAGTTCCAGACAATGTTCCAGGATTATGATGTCTTGATCACGCCGGGCCAGCCGATCACTCCGACCCCGGTTGAGCAGCGCAATGTCACGGAAGTGAACAATGTCCCGATGAAAAACTACATGCACGCTTCAGCGCTGACTTCGGCCTTGACCTTGATGGGCAATCCTTGCGTCTCGACGCCGTGCGGTGTGGATCATACGGGTATGCCGTTCGGGCTACAGATTTGCGGTCCGATGCATGGAGATAGTTTTACGTTGGGGGTTGCTCGCGCGTTGGACCGGGTCTTCGCGGGTGATCCGGAATTGGCCCGACCGGTGCCAAATTTGGAGAAAATACGAGCTGCGGATTAAGTGTGTTTGAACCAGCTACATTCCGTCATTCTCGCCTTCGCGGGAATGACGGCGCTAATTTATTATGACAAAGGTTTAATGCGATGACTGAACCCTGTGATCTTACCGCCGTTGAAGCCAGGCGGCTGATCGGTCAAAAAGCCCTGTCGCCAGTCGAATTGACTGATTCCTGCATTGAACGGATCGAGGCAGTGGATGGTAGCGTCAACGCCATGGTCACCCGCTGTTTTGAGCGCGCGCAATCGGAAGCGAAAGCGGCGGAGGCCGCCGTTATGCAGGGCAATGCATTAGGGGCGCTCCACGGATTGCCGATGGGTGTGAAGGATTTGAACGTTACCGAGGGCGTGTTGACGACTTATGGATCGCCCATGCATGCGGAGAACGTACCAGCCAAGGATGAGCGCATCATCGCGGCCCTGCGGGAAGCAGGTGCCATCGTCATCGGCAAGACCAATACACCGGAATTCGGAGCCGGGGCGAATACCAAGAATGCGGTCTTTGGAGCTACGGGCAATCCGTTTGATCCATCACGAATTTGCGGCGGATCTTCGGGCGGCTCGGCAGTCGCATTGGCCACGGGGATGGCACCGATCTGCACCGGGTCCGATACCGGCGGCAGTTTGCGTACACCCGCTTCGTTCTGCGGTGTCGTCTCGCACCGCTCGACGCCGGGTGTTGTGCCTTCAGACAGGCGCGGAATTGGTCTCACTACATACAACGTGCAAGGACCGATGGCGCGCACTGTCGCCGATACCTCGTTGATGCTCTCCGCCATGGCGGGGAACGATCCGAGCGACCCGCTATCGGGGCCTATCGATGCGAATATATTTCGCACGGTTGAAGACATTGATCTTAGTGGATTACGGGTCGCCTGGTCGACGGATTTGGGCTGTGTGCCGGTGGATAACGAGCTCGCGCGCATCTTTGAGGAGCGTGTCGGCATGCTGGCGTCGTCCTTCAAGAGTTGCGAGCGGCGCGACCCGGATATGGCGGATGCACTTGATGTGTTCTGGGTCATTCGTGGGGTCGGTTTCCTTGCGGGACGCCTTGATGCTTATAAGAACAATCGTGACAAGCTCGGGCCGAATATCATCAGCAATGTCGAAGCCGGGTTGAAAATGACGGCGGAAGAGATCGCCTGGGCGAACGCGGAGCAGACAGCGATCTACCGCCGGTTCCAAGAATTCTTCGAAGATATCGACGTCCTGCTTTGCCCTGGCAATTCAGTACCACCGTTCCCGGTCGAACAGCTTTATTGCGATGAGATCAACGGCAAGAAGACCGCGAATTATGTAGAATGGTTGGGCATTGCCTCGGCAATCACCTTGACGGGACATCCGGTGACCTTGATCCCGACCGGCCTTGATCATACCGGCACGCCGTTCGGAATGCAGGTCGTGGGCCCCCGCCGTCATTCCGACCGCTTCACCATCGGCACAGCCGCCGCAATCGAACGGGTATTCCAAGGGATGCCGGCGACGCAACGACCGCTTCCCGATTTGGCGACCCTTCGTAACTAATATCGAAGAAAGACATATACAATGACCAAACGCGTCCTTACCGGACAGATCAAGCACGAGACCAATACATTCAGTATCCTTCCGACCACGCTCGACTCGTACCGCGCACGCGTCCTGTATGAAGGCGAGGATGTCCTCTCGAGGTTGGAAGGCAGCAATAATGAACTCGCAGGCGTGATGGCGGTTGGCGCGGAGCAGGGTTGGGAGTTGGTCGCACCGATTGCCGCTGATGCAACACCGTCCGGTAAGGTCTCGAAAGATGCGTGGGCCCATTTGAGCAGCTGCTTGTTGGATTCCATCCGCAAGGGTGGGCCTTATGACGGTGTGCTGATCTCGTTGCATGGTGCCATGGTGGCGGAAGGACATGACGATGCCGAAGGCGACCTGTTGGCGTTGATACGCGGTGCTGTTGGTCCTGATGTGCCGGTCATGGCGACCCTAGATCTACACGCGAATGTTACGATCAAGATGGCGGAGAACGCGAATGTCTTGGTGAGCTACCGGACATATCCGCATGTCGACATGGCCGACCGGGGCCGTCAGATGGCGGAACTGCTCGTGCGTCAGTTCGCGGGCGATGTCGACGGCTATGAGACTTTAGTCGGCCGCTTGGACCAGTTGGACGGTTTCGATCATGGTCGGACGACGCAAGAAGGCCCGATGACAGAAGCACTGCGCCAAGCCCGCGCCTACGAAGAGGAAGACGGCATCGAAGTCGTCTCCGTCAACGGTGGGTTTGCCTGGGCGGACTTTGAGGACGCGGGTCCGTCAGTAACGGTAACGCATTCCGGAGCCAAGGAACGGGCGCGTGCCATCGTCGCCGATTTGGTCGCCTTCGGATGGGAGACTAGGGAGCAGAGCACGGTCGAGCATTTCTCGCCCCAAGAAGCGCTCTCCCGTGTGTCGGCGGCAGGTGCTGGAGATAAGCCCATCGTGTTGGCGGATTTTAGCGACAATCCCGGCGGCGGCAGTTACGGTGACAGCCCGGCATTACTAAAGCAGATGGTCGAGGCCGGATTACAGAACGCGGCCTTTGCGGTGATCTCGGATCCGGAAGTGGCCGCGGCCGCCGTGAAAGCGGGCGAGGGGGCGGAGATTTCCATGCCGCTTGGCGGAAAGTTCGACCCGAGTGTGACACCTGCCTTCGATATGACCGGAACGGTCACCAAGATATCGCCGGAAGGTCGATTCGTCTTCGAAGGTCCGATGATGAAAGGCGTTGAAGCGGTGATGGGACCGTCCGCCGTGATCAAGATCGGCGGCGTGGAGACGGTGGTCATTACCAATCGGTTCCAGCCTTATGACAGGATGTTTTTCGTGCATTTCGGCGTCATTCCGGAAGAGAAATCTGTCGTCGCCGTTAAATCGGCGCAACATTTCCACGCGGCTTACGGGCCGATGGCGCGGGAGGTCATCCTGGTCGATGCGGCGGGCATCACCTCACCTGACCCGAAGAAATTTCCCTATCAGAATGTTCGCCGCCCGATTTGGCCGCTGGATTGGCACTGAGGAGCGTCTTGGATCGCTCGCCAAACGCGTTCCGGGGTGGCGGGCATTTCGATGTGTGTGACGCCGAATTCGGACAAGGCGTCGATAATCGCATTCATCAGTAGGCCAAGAGCCGGTGTCGTACCGCCTTCACCGCCGGGTCGGATGCCGTGCGGATGTGAGCTTGCGGGCACTTCCGAGATCAGCGTCTTGAACGGCGGTGTATTGTCCGCGCGCGGCATGGCGTAATCCATGAACGATCCAGTCAGCAGTTGCGCGCTCTCGGGATCGTACTGAATTGATTCCATCAATGCCTGTCCGATGCCCTGCGCGATGGCGCCGTGCGCCTGGCCGTGCAGAATCAGTGGATTGACGGCTAAGCCGACGTCGTCGACGGCAGTCCAGGTGAGTATGTCCACATGTCCGGTATTGGGGTCGACCTCGACCTCGCAGACATGCGCGCCATAGGGATACCCGCCCACCCGGTTCGTGATGTCGCCGACACCTTCCAATTTCGGGAGATTGTCCTGCGTACCGGCAGCTTTTGCGGCCTCGAACAGGTCGACGCTAGCACCGCCGGGAGCTTGGAAAACGCCGCTTTCGTAGGAGATGTCTTCCGCTGGCGATTGTAGAACATGGGCGGCGATCGTCCTTCCCTTTGCGAGCAATTCTTCGACGGCTTCGCCGACCGCGATACTGATGAGGCGCATGGAACGGCCGGAATGGGAGCCGCCGCCGACGGAAACTCGATTGGTGTCATTTGCTATGAAGCGGATTTTGTCGAACGGGACCTGCAGCCAATCGCAGACCAGTTGGGGGAAGCTCGTCTCGTGACCTTGGCCGCTGCTCATCGTGCCGACCACAAGCTCGACAAATCCATCATCGCAGATGGTTATTTCAGCCCGCTCGCGTGGAATGCCGCTGGTGACCTCAATGTAGTTGGCGACACCAATACCTCGGCAAAGTCCCCGTTCGGTGGATGCGGCGCGGCGTGCGGGAAAGCCGGACCAGTCTGCAGTGGCAAGCGCATCGTCCATGGCGGCGGAATAGTCCCCGCTATCATAAGTCACGCCGACTCCGTTGGTGAACGGCATGGCGTCGCTTGGTATGAGATTACGCCGCCGTAGATCGACCCGATCGAAGCCGTGCGCGTCGGCGGCAAGCTCGATCAACCGCTCGATCATATAGATCGCCTCCGGGCGGCCGGCGCTGCGGTAGACCGCCGTCGGTGCCGTATTGGTCAAAACCGCATGACCTTGGAAGTAGACCGCGGGAATTCGGTAGGTCCCTTGCATCATTGAGAGGCCTTTCCGCAGCGGCCAGAAATAGATCGTATAGGCACCGAGGTTCAGGATGTTCTCGCCCCGTAGGCCGAGGAAATTACCGTCGTTATCGAGCGCCAGTTCCGCACGCGAGGTGAGGTCGCGGGCTTGGTAGTCGCTCAGAAAACATTCGGTTCGGTTGGCGGTCCATTTCACCGCACGTCCGACACGTCGCGCGGCCCAGGGCATCAGCGCAAATTCAGGTGAAAAGGCGTTCCGGGTGCCGAAATTACCACCCATGTCGCCGAATACGGCCCGGCATTGTTCTTTGGCCACTCCGAGGGTGACGGCCAACCGCTCGCGGGTCTGCACGGCACCGCGTCCGGAGGCGGCGCGCAGTGTATAGAAATCCGTCGCCGCGTCGTACTCGCCGATTACGGCCCGGGGCTCCATCGGGCTGCCGGTGACCCGGTGCGCCCGGCTATCGAAGCTGACAATATGCGCGGCCTGTTCAAAGGCTCGGTCGGTGGCTTCACGATCACCGACTTCACAGGTGAGGGCGAGGTTCCCCGGACAATCCGGCCAAATGCGCGGCGCGCTGGGTGCCATCGAATCGCTGGCGTCGACGACTGTCGGCAACGGTACATAGTCGATCTCGATCATTTCGGCGGCATCGGCAGCTGCCTCGGCACTCTCCGCGACCACTATGGCGACCGCTTCACCCACATAGCGCACCGTCTCGACCGGCAGCGGCAGGTTCTCTGTCGTGTAAACGTCAAATCCCTCGGGCAACCGTAAGGTGGCGTCCGGCGGTCCGACCCAATCGGGACTATGGGGAATCGCCCCCAAACCGTCCGCTGCTGCGTCAGCACCGGTAAGAACCGCGAGCACGTCCGGCGCGGACATCGCTCGGGTCGCATCTATCGAGCGAATTTTCGCATGTGCGTGGGGTGAGCGCACCATGACTGCATGGCACATCGCATCTGGAAAAAAGTCACCCGCGTAATTTCCGGCACCGGTCAAGAGGCGGTGGTCTTCGGATCTCCTCACTGGTGTGCCAATACCGTTTGGTTGGGGAGGGTTATCTATCGCCAATGTTTTATTTCCTCGATATTAATTCTTTGAATAAATACTTATAAATCAAAAATTTATATTAAAATATAAAGTAATTAAGGGGATAGTTAAATTATTTAATAATGTAAAAATATTAAAATACTTCAATATTAAAAAATTTTAAAAACTTGCAAATCACATGCCTTTAAACTACTAAAAAATTTGGCCGTCAGCCATAAAAGTGGATTAAAAAAAAAAGAGGGTAGGAATGAAAAAAGTAATGATGATGACTGTTGTCGCTGCAGCTCTGGGACTGTCCGGTTGCGCGACAGAAAGCCAGAAAGCCAGTGCGCCTGCTGCAAAAAAAGCCAGTGCGCCTGCTGCAAAAAAAGCCAGTGCGCCTGCTGCAAAAAAAGCGTCTAAACCGCATATACAGGCGGTTTTCAAGAAAGGCAGTAAGGTCTGTGACTGGACCGGTAAGGACGGTAGCAAGGGGACCGATTATTTTTACAAAGATGTCGGTGCTTTGAAAGGTTCTGCTGACAGGGTGATGGGCGATAAAATGAAGCAGGGCACCTGGCAAATTACAGGAAGCGCCATCAACCTTAATTGGTATGGAGGTAAAAAGGGAAAGGGTGTTTGGTTCAAGTCAACTAAAACCGGTAAAAAATCCTTTGACCTCACGAGTTTCAGTGGTGAAAAATACAGTATGAAATGCAAATAATGTAAAATTACAAATTATTAAATAAATAAAAGCGGAGTAATGAATTTACTCCGCTTTTATTTTAAATAATAATCTAAATAAAAATATAGTGTCAAAATTTTATTTGCTTAGACCTTATATTTATTATTGTGGGCGCCATTCGTTTTCATTCTTTAATCATGAAATTGATGAAGAGTTGTTCTCAACTTACGCAACGCTTCTTGATGTGGGCTGGTGCAAACGGTTTGTGACCATGCGGTCGTGGAGTTCAGTGATCTTCCTGCTGCCGGTGGTCACACAGAGAAACGGCAGAAAGGCATGTGTGAGGCATGCAAGGGTAGCGACGAACATCGTGGAGGTGAAGGAGAAGGCGGAGCATAGGTGCTCGAAATAGGTCTCGTTTACGCTGGCCGGGTGTTCAGTAAAGAGCTTCTTGATCATCGCTTTGTCATTCCTCCATCTATTGTCCTAGAGCGGATGATAGTTCACGAGTTGTGAAATTAATTTGCTAAATGCTCTATGATATTGAATATTTTTAGTATTTATTTCTAATAATCGATAATTTATAGAAATATATTTCATGGATGGCTTCGATCGTAAAATCTTAGACTGTTTGCAGCACGATGCAGGTATGCCTCTTTCGGAAATTGCGGAGCAGGTCGGCCTGTCGTCAACACCCTGTTGGCGACGTGTCCAAAATTTGGAAAAAGCGGGTATAATTGCCGGGCGTGTCGCGATATTAGATCCAGCTAAACTCAATGTAGGTGTCACGGTATTTGTCGCGGTTAAGACAGGTCAGCATTCTCAGGAATGGCTAGAAGCGTTCGCCCGGCACGTTGATTCGATTGAAGAGGTAATGGAGTTTTATCGAATGAGCGGCGATGTTGATTATATGTTGCGAGTCGTCGTGCCGGACATCGCCGCCTATGACGCGGTGTACAAGCGTTTGATCGGAATCGGCGGATTGTCCGATGTCAGCTCCACCTTCGCCATGGAACGGATCAAGTATACTACGGCTTTGCCTCTTAATTACACCGGCTGAAGACGCGTTGGTATCTTGACCGCCACGCCTCACGCGGTACTTGTTAGTGCGTAATCCAACAGTGAGGTGTGAGTAACATGGCGACATACGATTACGTCATTGTCGGGGCCGGGTCGGCCGGGTGTGTGATGGCCAATCGCCTATCGGAAGACCCAAATACCAGTGTCCTTCTGCTCGAAGCGGGCGGTAGGGACAATAACATCTGGATTCATATTCCGGTCGGCTACATCAAGACGATGTACGACCCGGGCGTGAATTGGAATTTCACAACAGAGCCCGAGGATTACACCTACAACCGCCAAATTCCGGTGCCGCGCGGTAAAGTACTTGGCGGTTCCAGTTCGATTAACGGCATGCTTTATGTGCGCGGCCAAGGTCGTGACTATGACGGTTGGGCGCAACTGGGCAATCGCGGGTGGTCGTTCGAGGACGTGTTGCCGTATTTCAAAAAATCAGAGACCAATACCTCGAAGGGAACCGAATTTCACGGCACAGGCGGCCCGCTGCATGTTGACGATATGAGCGAGACCTATCCCATTCTCGATGCGTTCATTGACGCTGCGGAAGAAGCCGGTTACCCGAAGAACCCTGATTACAACGGCGCCAGTCAAGAAGGTTTCGGTTATTATCAAGTGACGCAAAAGGGCGGGCGGCGCTATAGCGCCAGTCGCGCCTTTCTCGACCCGATCCGCGGGCGCGACAATCTGAAGATCGAAACGGACGCATTTGCCAGCAAGGTAATGTTGGAAGGCAAGAAAGCGGTTGGTATTCATTACACCGTCCATGGATTCCCGCGCGAGGTGCGGGCCAACAAGGAAGTGATCCTATGCGCGGGCGCCATTCAATCGCCGCAACTGTTGGAATTGTCTGGGATAGGACAGCCCAGCCTACTGAAAGAGCATGGCATTGATGTCGTCCATGAACTGCCCGGTGTTGGGGAAAACCATCAGGACCATTACATCAGCCGCATGGCGTGGAAGGTGAAGCAGCCCGTTACTCTCAACGAAAGAGTCCGAGGATTGCCGCTGCTGGTCGAAGGATTGAAGCTAATCTTCCAAGGGAAAGGCGCATTGACGATGCCTGCGGGTATCGCGCATGGCTTCATCAAGACGCGGCCGGAATTGGAGACGCCCGACGTGCAATATCACTGCGCGCACGCCAGCTTTGCCGACCCTCATAAGCGCATTTTGCACGATTTTCCGGGCATGTCCTTAGGACCCTGCCAATTGCGTCCCGAGAGTCGAGGGACCGTTCACATCACCTCGTCCGATCACCGCGATCATCCATCGATCAAGCCGAATTTTCTAAAAGAAGAAGTCGACCGCGACGCCCATGTGGCCGGACTAAAAATCGCGCGGACTATATTGGAGAGCCCGGCGCTGGATCCGTACCGGGATGTGGAAATTGTACCGGGCCCGGATTGCCGCACAGATGACGAACTTTTGGACCATGCGCGCCGTGTCGGGGGGACGGTTTTCCATCCCGTGGGCGCCTGCAAGATGGGGAGTGATGCGATGGCGGTGGTCGATGATCGCCTGCGCGTGCATGGAATCGGCGGGTTGAGGGTCGTGGATGCGTCCATCATG
>JABJCS010000664.1 GCA_018665505.1 Alphaproteobacteria bacterium | reverse complement strand
GGTTTCCGGATGAGCGTGAATGTCACGCCGCCACGTCCGCATTTCCGCAGCGAACGCCGCGATCTCTTCCTTCACCGCCATGAAACTTATCCCTTTCTCGGTTAGACTCGGAAGCGGGTCACCGCGCCCTCGTCCAAAATCAATCCATGTCCCGGCGCGTCGAGCGGCGCCATCATACCGCCTGACGGTTCCGGCATATTTTGCAGAATCTCCGTCGAGCGCGGCATGTATTCGACCATATCACCAGCCGGAACGGAAGCCAGCAAGTGCACATGAACCTCGGGGACGACGTGACCGCAGACCGGCACGTTATACGCCTCGCCAAGAGCCGCCATTTTCCGCCATGGCGTTATTCCACCGACCCGGGCCAGATCGAGGATGATCACGTCGAGCGCTCGCGCCTCCAAACACTCGCGCGCCTGCGCCAATGTGTAATAGTGCTCGCCGCCGGTCACCGGCATATCGAACATATCGCGCAACTTCCCAAGCCCAATATAATCCTGATGGTCTATCGGATCCTCAAGCCAACCCGCCCCCGCTTCATGCAAGGCGCGCCCAGCTTCAACCGCTTGGGTGTAACTCCAGCCTTCGGTCGCGTCGACCATGACTGTCACATCGGGACCGGCGGCGTCTTTCGCATGACGCACTCGTTCCGCCTGTTCCGCGGCGGGCGCCGTGTGACTCAATCGAAGCTTAACACCGCCATAACCCGCATCGGCGTATTCGCGAATGGACTTCTGCAAATCGTCGACCGGCACGCTGTACCACATGCGATCGCTCGCATAGGCCACGACTTCGTGACGAAAACCACCGAGCATCCGGAAGATTGGCTGGCCGAGGCTTTTGCCGAGTGCATCCCATAGCGCGATATCAAGCGGTGCCAGCGACCAATGTAGCAACCCACCCGGCCCGATCCAGTTGGCCCGGCGCGCCAACGATTGCCAGGCTGCTTCCGTATCCCGGACATCCATGCCGACGAGATGCTCGGCCAGTTCAGCCGCACCGGACGCAATGGTGTGCATCAAATCGCCGCGCGGCTGCACGATATATCCAACCCCTTCGACCCCATCGCTGGTGCGCACGCGCGCAAGCACATGCCAATTAGCATCGACCGGACGCCCCGCCGCCTGATAGGCGTTACTCACTGGAATTTTCAATACTTCGACGCTCGCAGATTCGATTCGCATCACCCGCTCCCCTATGCCATTTCTTATTCCAAGTGATGGTCGGTCGCGCTGATATCGCTTCAAGACTTCTCTCTGTTGCCCAGTATCGAATTTGTGATGTGCAGGAGGAGACCGAAAGTTCTATGGGGGCATTATGAAACGTCTAATGATCAGCTGTGCCGCATTTATTTTCTTGTCCGGCGCGTTTTGGTTCGAAGCCTTGTTCGCACCTGATGCAGAGCCGTGGCCGAAATGGGAGAAACACGATCCGGCGTCGATTGCCCGGATCGACCATTCGGACTGGGATTTAATTTTGAAATCCTACGTCCGGCCCGGCCCCGACGGCGTGAATCGTTTCGCCTATAGCCGTCTTGCGGCGGAAGACGCCACGCAGTTACATCGCTATGTCGACCGGTTGGCCGCGATATCAATATCCCAATTCAGCCGCCGTGAGCAGCTCGCCTATTGGATCAATTTTTACAACGCCTTGACCATCCAAGTGGTCGCCACCCACTACCCGATCGCCAGCATTCGTGAGATCGACCTCGGCGGTGGTGGCTTCGGTGGTGGCCCGTGGGCCAAGAAACTGGTCGCCGTCGAAGGTGAGGATCTGAGCCTTAACGATATCGAGCACCGCATCTTGCGCCCCATTTGGCAGGACCCTCGCATCCATTACGCAGTGAATTGCGCGTCGATCGGTTGCCCAAACTTGCGCCGCAGCGCTTATGAGGGTGACACAGTCAATCGCGTCCTCGAATCGGCGGCACGGAATTACGTCAATAATCCGCGCGGTGTCTCGATCCAAGACGGTGATTTGGTTGTCTCCAGCCTATACGTTTGGTTTCGTCCCGATTTCGGCGATTCCGATGCCGCAATCCTCGAACATCTTCGACGTTATGCTGGACCCACTCTGAAATCCTCGTTGGATGGCCGGGAGACATTTTCCGACCACCGTTACGATTGGGGTCTCAACGGGACGGATTTGAGCCCGGGCCGCTGACGAGTGGATTTGTAGAACCAGGCGAGCCAAGCCGGTGAGACGCCGAGATGAAACAGCAAGTGGATTACGACCCAACCCCAGACGATCGCCACTGGGTGGCGCCCTCGAAACCGGCGGGAGGACGATTGGAGTGGCGTCTCCCGGAGACAACACGTCTCCCCCGCTGCTTCCATTCGACGCACGAAATCATAATCCTCCATCAATGCGATGGGCCGTATTCCACCCAATCGGTCATACACATCCCGGCGCACGAATATCGCCGAGTCGCCGTAGTAAAATCCGTGCTTTCGGATCCAAACATAGAACCCGTCTAGCCAACGGCTGAAATTATCGTCACCGTCGAAATGTATCCGAAAATTGCCTCCGACTAGAGCAGTCTGCCCTACTAACGCGTGGGCGATCCGCGCCAATCCACCGGCTGGAATTACGCTATCGGCATGCAAAAATAGCAGAACATCGCCACGTGCCTCGGCCGCACCCGCGACCAATTGCTGGCCACGGCCCCGCGCCGTCGATAACACGGATGCGCCCAACCGTCGCGCGATGGTCACGGTGCCATCATCGCTACCGCCGTCCGCGACGATAACTTCATGCGCGGTGTCCTCGTGGGCGAGCGCTTCCAGCAAGGCGCCGATGCCCCTGGCTTCATTCAGTGTGGGAATGATGACGGAAATCACGGCATCTATCCTGTCAGGTCAAAATGAGAGGGGACTATAGACCGGAAAGACACCGAAGAGCGCGTCACGAAATTGTTAGTTCAATTCGCACGACTCAACGCCGCATAATCTAGCCTATGAAACCTATCGCTCTGATCCTTGTCATTCTAGCAACATTAGCGTCCGTCGCGTCGGCGAGAACGCCGCTCAAGTTCGATGCGGATTTTCAGCAGGCGCTCGCTGACCTCCCATCGATTGGCGCGGGCACCATCGCACCAAACGAAGGTAAGATCGTTGTCGTGACGTTTTTCGCCAGTTGGTGCCCGCCCTGCCGTTGGGAATTTCAATCCTTGAACGCGATCCGGAAGAAATACAACGAAGCGGACGTATCCATTATCGCCGTCAACTGGTTCGAGGATTGGGGTAAACGTGACGGCGGCAAGCGCATGCAACGGTTTCTCAAAAGCACCGGCCCCGGATTTCCATTGGTCGTTGGCAATAAGGATATCATCAACCGCTTCGGCGGCGTTGACCGAATCCCGACACTCTTCGTCTTTGACCGGCAAGGTCGTGAGGCCTATTCCTTCATCCATCTCGAAGGGTCGAAGAAAATGCACGTCGGAACGGATGAACTCATCCGCGTGATCGATACACTTCGCTAAAATGGGCGTGCTACATTGTCGGCCATGACCGATGACGACAATACAAGGACACCCGGCCGCGCCGCACAGATTGTGCGAGGGGTCTCACGCTTCCTTGTGGAGCGCGGCGAAAGTTGCCTCACTGAGTTCACCTTGAAGACGGGCCGCAGGGTCGATGTGATCGCTCTAGACCGGAAGGGCAGGATCGCGGTCGTTGAGGTCAAATCCTCGGTCGCCGATTTTCGCTCCGATCGGAAATGGTCTGAGTATCTTGAGTATTGCGATCTTTTTTTCTTCGCCGTCGACGCGGATTTCCCGCAGGAGATATTGCCGCCCGACTGCGGCATTATCTTGGCCGATGCCTATGGCGCTGCGATCATACGAGACTCTTCCGCAAGTACCCTGAACGCGGCGCGGCGCAAAGCCGTCACGCTTCGCTTCGCGCGAACCAGCGCCGGCCGATTGCTTGGATATACCGATCCCGACTGGATTCGCGGATATCTCTAACGCTCAACGACCGGATTCGATACGCTGTAATTCTTCCCAGAATTCCTTGAAAACTTCGGTGCGGATTTGCGCCTCGGATTCGTCGCCTTGGACACGGTCCGGATGGTAGCGACGGGCAAAAGCGGACTTGGCCCGGCGGAACTTCTGATCCACCGCCTGATCGGCGACCGGTGCACCGGCAAGTCTGCTTTGCAGGCGAGCAATTTCTTCGCGATGGTAATCCAATGTGTTCTGCAACGCCTGTTCCGCGTCGTGCAGTGCGATTTCGGATTTGCGGAGCTTAACCGCCAGCTCGCTCTCGCGGCTGCGTCGGGATTGATACACCACATAGCCGCCGAGTATCAGCAGCAGAAGTATGGTGAGCCCTGATAAGGTATAAGTCGGCATCGGGGCTCAACTCTCGAGGCGTTGAATGGTCGCGGTGGTGCTATGCCCGTCGAGCAATTCCGCCAACACAACCTCTCCTCCCCAGCTTTTCACGTCCTCAGCACCGACCACTTCGTCAACCGAATAGTCGGCGCCCTTAATCAAAACGTCCGGCTTGAGAGCCCGGATCAACTCAAGCGGTGTGTCTTCAGCGAAAACAACCACCGCATCCACATCGGCGAGCGACGCCAACACAGTCGCGCGGCTAGCTTCGTTTTGTACCGGACGGCCTTCGCCCTTCAAGCGCACTACCGATGCATCGCTGTTCAAACCCACGATCAAGCGATCGCATTTTCGCCGCGCCTGCGCGATGAGTGACACATGACCCGGATGCAACAGATCGAAGCATCCATTGGTGAATCCGACTCGGCGGCCCTGCCGGCGCCACGCTGCGACGCGTTCGTCAGCGACCGAGGCGGGTAAAACCTTCGCTTCCGCATCGGACCATTCCCCTTCATGCGCAGCGGAAAGGATTTCCGCCGGGCGTACGACCGCGGTCCCGACCTTGCTGACGACGACGCTCGCCGCAATGTTGGCGAATTGTGCCGCGTCAGAGAGCGTCGTCGCAATTGAGAGCGCTGCCGCAACCGCCGCCGCAACCGTAT
>JABJCS010000663.1 GCA_018665505.1 Alphaproteobacteria bacterium | reverse complement strand
TCCCTGCCCGACCCGCAATGGCGGTTAGGTGAATGATGCCATTGGTGGAGCCGCCGATGGCGAGTAACACACGAAGCGCATTTTCGACGGATTTTTCGGTGACGACCTTATCAGGTGTGAGGCCGGCCACGGCAATTTCGACCGCGCGCTTTCCGGTCTCTTCGGCCGCGCGTAGCCGGTCGGCATGGACCGCCGGGATCGCGGCGGTGCCGGGTAGCGCCATGCCGAGCGTCTCAGCGATACAGGCCATCGTGCTTGCGGTGCCCATGACCGGACAGGTGCCGGCGGTCGTGGAGAGACGAGATTCGACGGAGACGATCTCCTCTTCGTTCAGCTCACCGGCGCGATACATCGCCCAAAATCGTCGGCAATCGGTGCAGGCACCGAGTTGCTCACCTTCGTGACGGGCGGTCATCATCGGGCCGGTGATCAATTGAATGGCGGGGCGGTTGGCCGAAAGCGCGCCCATGAGCTGCGCCGGGACCGTTTTGTCGCACCCGCCGACAACAACGACCGCGTCCATTGGCTGGGCAGAGATCATCTCCTCCGTGTCCATGGACATGAGGTTCCGGTACATCATGCTGGTTGGATGCAGGAAGGCTTCCGCAAGAGAGACGGTCGGAAACACCATCGGCAGACCACCGGCCGCTAACACACCGCGTTTCACCGCTTCGATCTGTTCCGGCACGTTGCGGTGGCAGTTGTTGTAGCTGCTGGTGGTGTCGGCGACGCCGACGATCGGTTTCTCTAGGCTCTCATTGGTGAAGCCCATGGCCTTGGCGAAGGAACGGCGAAGATAGAGTGAGAAATCCTTATCGCCGTAATTGGTCAATCCACGGGCCAGGCCCTTTTCATTTTCGTCGGCCATGGTGTCCTCCCCAGGTGATGTATTGTTAGGTCGTTTGTTCCTTGGTCTTCAGGAACTTAATCGACGGCCATTCTTTTTCAGCTGTTTCCAAGTGCCACGCGTTTCGGGCCAGGAAAATGGGCGCGCCGTCGTGATCCTCCGCCATTGCCGATGGACCGGAATCGCGAAGTTTTTTAATGTCGCGCTCATCGTCGCAATCCAGCCAACGGGCGGTATGTAGGGAGCTTGTCTCAAAGCGAACCGGTATGTCGTATTCCGTGCGAATACGGTCGGCGAGCACCTCGAATTGCAATGCGCCGACGACGCCGACAATCCAGTCCGGGTCCATCACCGGTTTGAAGACGCGTGCAGCACCTTCCTCTGCGATCTGCAATAACGCACGACCTAGATGCTTTGCCTTCATCGGGTCTTCCGGTCGCACTTTCCGCATCAGTTCGGGCGCGAAGCTCGGTATGCCGGTAAACGCTAAATCTTCGCCCTCGGTCAATGCATCACCAATCCGAAGATTGCCGTGATTGGGAATGCCGATGATGTCACCGGCCCATGCTTCTTCCGCCAATTCACGGTCTTGCGCTAGGAATAGCAGCGGATTGTGCGCGTTCATCGTTTTGCCGCTGCGGATGTGTTTTAGCTTCATGCCGCGTCTAAACTTTCCTGAACACAAGCGCACGAACGCAATTCGGTCCCGGTGTTTCGCGTCCATATTGGCTTGAACTTTGAAAACAAAACCGCTGACTTTGTCTTCCTCTGGCATGATTTCACGCCCGGCTGTCGGTTGCGGGCGCGGCGGCGGCGCATAGGCACCGATACCGTCGAGCAACTCCCGCACCCCGAAATTGTTGATCGCACTGCCAAAATAAACCGGGGTCAATGTACCTTCTCGGTAGGCGTCCAGATCGAATTCGGGACAGAGGCCTCGCACCATCTCAACATCTTCGCGCAATTTGGCGATAGCGTCGGCGGGAAGTAATTCGTCGAGCTTCGGATCGTCGAGCCCCTCGCAGGGGATGCCTTCGTCGATCGTGTTGCCTTTGCTGCGTTGGGTCAGCAGTAGGCGGTCGCGGAGGAGATCGTAACAGCCAAGAAAATTCCGTCCCATGCCGATCGGCCATGAGGCAGGTGTCACGTCCAAGGCCAGGCTTTGCTCGATTTCATCCAAAAGGTCGAACGGGTCCTGAGCTTCGCGGTCCATTTTATTAATAAAAGTGGCGATGGGCATATCGCGTAACCGGCAGACCTCGAATAGTTTCCGTGTCTGATTTTCGATACCGCGTGCCGCGTCCAACACCATAACGGCGGAGTCGACCGCCGTTATGGTGCGGTAGGTATCTTCGCTGAAGTCTTCGTGTCCGGGTGTGTCCAACAAATTGAATGTTAGGCCATCATAGTCGAAGGTCATGACCGAAACGGTGACCGAAATGCCCCGTTCGCGCTCCACTTTCATCCAATCGGAATGGGCGCGTCGCCGGTCTCCGCGTGCTTTCACTGCACCGGCAAGCTGAATGGCGCCGCCGAACAGCAGCAGTTTTTCGGTGAGCGTCGTCTTACCGGCATCCGGGTGCGAGATGATGGCGAAGGTCCGCCGACGCGTCGCGGGATGCCCTGTCGCACCGTCGCTCGCAGCGGGCAGAGCAGAGGCCATGTCAGATTCTCCGTTGTCGTCGGCACCCATATGAGCGCAAAATGTTACAGATGCAACAATGAGTGCGCTGCAAGGCGCTTTTTATTGGACCGATGAGCGACCGCAAAGACATAGACGAGAAAGCGCTGAAGCAGCAATTGATCGACCGTAAGGTAGAGTTGGAGCGGTTGGTCACGGCACATCACGACGACACCCGCCCAGTTGTCTTGGATCAAACGACCGTTGGCCGTCTCTCGCGGATGGACGAAATCCAGAACCAAGCGATGTCGGTAGAGACGGAGCGCCGTCGTATTGACGAGACTCATCGGATCGACGCCGCCCTCGCGCGGATGGAAGAGGACGAGTTCGGCTATTGCATGACCTGCGGTGACGAAATTGAGAAAAAGCGCCTCGAACTCGATCCCGCGATTCCCACCTGCGTCGGCTGCGCCAAATAACCTAATATCCCTGGAAGTCCGTGAAATGAGGAGTTTTGAATGAAGACGGCACTCGTGACTGGGGGCGCCAAACGGATCGGTGCCGAGATTGTCCGAGCATTGGCGGAAGACGGGTGGCGGGTGTTGATTCATTATAATACTTCCGCATCCGAGGCCGAGGCCCTTGCCGCCTCATTGACCGCATCGGGCAGTACCATGGAGACGATTGGATGCGATCTTTCCGATTTGGAGGCGACGCTCAATCTCATTCCGGAATGTAACAAATTGGTTGGGCCGCTCGATTGTCTGATCAACAATGCGTCCCTGTTCGAGCCGGATTGGCTAACGAGCGTGGAGCCGGCCCTTTGGCAACGTCAATTGGACGTGAATTTGCGTGCGCCGACTCTGCTGACCAAAGCCTTCGCCGAGGCCCTTCCAGAGGATCGCGAAGGCTGCATTATCAATATGCTCGACAACAAGGTTTTCAGCCCGAACCCGGATTACTTTTCTTATTCGATCGGTAAATTTGGCTTAAGGGGATTGACCGAAATGGCGGCTATGAGCCTTGGGCCGCGTATTAGGGTTTGCGGAATTGCACCTGGATTGACGACCATCAGTGGAGATCAAACGGCAGAAGATTTTGAACAACAGAGCACGAAAAACCTTTTGGAACGCTCCAGCGACACCGGGGAGATTGCGAAGGCCGTGCGTTTCATTCTGGGCTCGCGTATGTACAACGGACAGATAATTGTCGTCGATGGGGGCCAAACTTTGTTGCGGCTACCAAGGGACGTCGCCTTCCTCGACGAGTAGGGCCTGGGAGCGAAACGTGCAACGAAAAATATTTCTCCGCGACTATGAAGTGATTGCCTCCATCGGTATTCATGAGTTTGAGCGCCAGAATCCCCAACGGATCATCATCGATGTCTCGTTGGACCTGTCGGGAGATTTGGCGCCAGATACCGCTGAGGATCGGATCGAGACGGTGCTGGATTACGATTTTCTGCGTGAGCGGATTCGCGAAATTGTCGACGGGCGCCATTTCAATCTTCAAGAAACTCTATGCGCGGAGATACTGGAGATTTGTCTAAGGCCGGAGCGCGTCGTGGGTGCCCGGGTATCGACCCGGAAGCCTGATGTATATCCCGACTGCGATAGCGTCGGGGTTGAAATGGAGAGCCGAAAGACGGCGGCATAACAATAAGAGAGAGGGAGGGCGTCATGCCTTATGCGGTAACGGACGATAACGTGAAGCTATACTATGAAGAGGCGGGCGAGGGGACGCCCATCCTTTTCATTCATGAATTCGCGGATGATCTGCGGACATGGGAGCTGCAGTTCAGCTACTTCTCTCGGAACTATCGTTGTATCGCCTATAACGCGCGAGGATACCCGCCCTCCGACGTGCCGGAGAATTCGAGCTCATACAGTCAGTTGCGAGCAGCCGAAGATGCCCGCGACGTGCTCAAGCATCTCGGCATTGAGAAGGCGCATATCGTCGGTCTGTCGATGGGTGGTTTTGCCTCCTTGCATTTCGGTTTGAATTTCCCCGAGATGGCGCACTCGCTCGTGGTAGCCGGTTGCGGATATGGCGCGGGTGGTGACCGTGACCAATGGCGTAAAGAGACCGCCGAAATTGCGCAAAGATTTCTCGATTTGGGGATGGAAGGCGTTAGCCAGTTTTATGCATACGGGCCGACCCGCGTGCAATTTGAGAACAAAGATCCCCGCGGATTTGCCGCGTTCGTGAAGCGCTTTAACGAGCATTCGCCCCTTGGCTGCGCCAACACCTTTCTTGGCGTACAAGGCGAACGCCCATCGCTTTATGACCTACAAGACGGGATGAGGGCGATGATGGTGCCGACATACATCATGACTGGTGACGAGGATGAGCCGTGCCTCGATCCGAACCTGATGATGAAACGGACAATTCCGACGTCGTGGTTGGCGGTCATGCCGAACGCCGGTCACGCCATCAATTTGGAAGATCCCGACTTATTCAACGGCTTGATTCAAGCCTTTCTGGTGTCGGTCGATACGGGCAACTTTAAGACCCGCGATCCACGCTCGATTGGGCAATCGATGTCGGGATTGAAGTAGGCGTCAAACGGGCTGTCGATTACGCGAAGTGTGTTTCAATTGCCCGCGCTGCCGCCGATCGTGCCTCGATTCCATCGGAAATCGCCGCGACCTTGTCGAACTGACGAATATCGACTTGGTCGCCGGTGAGCCAACGGGCGACGGTGTAAAGATACATGTCGCAGACGCTGAATGTGTCGCCTAGGACCCACGGCCCCTTCACCATCTCGCCTTCGATCAACTCGAAGCATTCGGTCATGGTTCGGCTGACTTTTTGCTTCATGTCCGCGAAGGATGTCTCTTGGTCCGCCCAACGGTGGCCGCGCCCGCCATGTGCATGGGCGACGTGTACAGTGGAACAAAGATAGTTGTTGAAAGATTGGGCTTCCGCAAAAGCGTATGGATCATCTAACGGTGCGAGATTCTTTTCTGGG
>JABJCS010000662.1 GCA_018665505.1 Alphaproteobacteria bacterium | reverse complement strand
CGACGGGTCCGGCGGCGAACAACGGACCGAACCGTTTCCACCAGTACCGCACCGTCTCATGACAAATGTCGATGCCCCGTTCATGAAGAAGGTCCTCGACCTGGCGCAGCGATAGAGGATACCGGATGTACATCATCACCGTCAGGCGGATCACTTCGGGTGAAGAATTGAAAGAACGGAATGGGCTTATCATCCGACGAGGCTAATGAACGGCTTTGTCTGCCTCAAGCCGATTTGGTCTGACATTGCCACGCTGCGTGTAGAATCCACACGGAACCGAGCTTCTGCAAATAATTGCATATTTATTAATCAATGCCATTCTGCTGGCTATTATTTAATCATAAATAGTGTCAGAAACTCTAACCGCTTCCGAATTGAAAATTATTATTCCCATATTATCAAACCACTAACACATTTCCTCGTATATGGCACAACGATTGCCATTAAGGTCCCGAATGCAATTAATCCTCTATTGGGAGCCATAGATGAATCTGTTTAAGAAAGCCGCGCGGGGCCTGGCCATTGCCGGAGCCTCGACGATGTTGATCACCGCGAGTGCCGCTGGAGCCTCCGAGACCATCAAAGTTGGGGTCCTGCACTCCCTGTCCGGCACGATGGCGATCAGCGAAACCACGCTTAAGGATACGATCCTGATGATGGTCGACGATCTGAATAAAAAGGGCGGGCTACTCGGAAAGAAAGTCGAAGCGGTCGTCGTCGATCCGGCGTCGAACTGGCCGCTATTCGCGGAGAAAGCGCGTGAGTTGATCACCGCGAAGAAGGTCGACGTAGTGTTCGGCTGCTGGACGTCGGTATCGCGGAAATCGGTTCTGCCGGTTTTCGAAGAGCTGAACAGCATGCTGTTCTACCCGGTCCAATATGAGGGCGAAGAGTCGTCTCGTAATGTGTTCTACACCGGTGCCGCACCGAACCAGCAAGCCATTCCGGCTGTCGACTACCTGATGAGCGAGGACGGCGGTGCCGCGAAGCGCTGGGTGTTACTCGGTACAGACTATGTCTATCCGCGCACGACCAACAAAATCCTGCGCGCTTATCTCCACGCGAAAGGTGTGAAAGACTCCGACATCATAGAGAACTACACGCCGTTCGGTCATTCCGATTGGCAGACCATCGTCGCAGATGTGAAGAAGTTCGGTGCGGCTGGTCAGAAGACGGCCGTTGTCTCGACGATCAATGGCGACGCCAACGTGCCGTTCTACAAGGAACTCGCCAACCAGGGGATCAACGCCGAAGACATCCCGGTGGTGGCCTTCTCGGTCGGTGAGGAAGAACTCGCCGGTCTCGACACCAAGCCGCTGGTCGGACATCTCGCCGCTTGGAATTACTTCATGAGCGTCGAGACGCCGGAGAACACGGCCTTCATCAAGAAGTGGCATGCCTTCATTAAAGACGAGAAGCGGGTCACCAACGATCCGATGGAAGCGCACTATATTGGCTTCAACATGTGGGTCCAGGCCGTCAAACAGGCCGGCACCACCGATGTCGATGCGGTTCGCCAAGCCATGTATGGCCAGAAGGTGAAAAACCTGACGGGCGGCATGTCCGTGATGAACACCAACCATCACCTCTCCAAGCCGGTCCTGATCGGTGAGGTACAGGCGGACGGTCAGTTCGATACGGTTTGGAGCACGGACGGTCTCGTGAAGGGCGATGCCTGGAGCGATTTCATCCCGGAAAGCAAAAAGCTGACAGCCGATTGGACCTATCCCTGGGTCTGCGGCAACTGCACCAAACCCGCCTACCTGACCAACTAATCGGGTAATTGAATGGGCCCCCGGGACCTTTCACCAAGAAAGGCCCGGGGAACACCCCACGGCCCGTCAACGATAACAATAATTTCGCAGCTTGATGGACCCATAGTGATGGTCAGATATGTGTATTGCCTGTTCCTGCTCTTGTTCGTCTCGACGGCGGCCGCTGCAGGAACGAATGAGAGATCGCTCACGGCTCTCGTCGCTGATCTAGGCGCTAAGAGCTTCTCCCAGAAAGCGAAAGCCGTGGAGGCCCTTGCGGCGACCGGCGACCATCGGGCATTGGCCGTTCTCGAGGCAATGCTCGAACGGCGTCT